>NZ_JBEUPA010000037.1:0-59574 GCF_040492065.1 Actinomadura sp. NPDC000929
GGCCGCGCGGGCATGACCTCCCAGGTAATCGATCTTCCGCCGCGGGCCCGGCACCGTAGAGGTCATCGGGGCGACGAACCCGAAGAACCAGATGGTGCCCAGCACATTACCGGTCTCCTCCGCCGACAGGCCCGCGACGACCCGCAGCAGCACGAGCTCGCGCTGGTGCTCGGGCAACCGGGTGAGCAGGTCGCGGGCGCGCTGCGCCTCGATGTAGCGGACCACCGTCTCCTCGGGGCCCGGGCGGTCGTCCGGACCGTCCGGCAGGTCCTCGGTGGGGACGGCGGCGCGGACCGCGCTGCGCAGCGCGTCCGCGATCTTGTGCGCGGCGATGCCGAAGACGAAGGACGCGAACGGCCGGCCCATGTCCCGGTAGCGAGGCAGGGCCGACAGGACGGCGATGCAGACCTCCTGCGCCACGTCGTCGGCGATGTGGTACTGCCCGGAGACCCGGCCGAGCCGGGCCCGGCAGTACCGGACGATCATGGGCCGCACCTCGGCGATGAGGACCTCGATGGCGCCCGGGTCGCCCTGCACGGCGAGATGGGTCAGCTCCCTGAGGTCGCCGTCGCCCGCGTCGGCGGCGCGCAGCGCCCGCGCCGAACGGGGGGCGGGAGGGGCGGGCCCGTTCGAGGGGTCGGCAGCACGCGCGGCCATGGTTCCGGCGAAGCTTCCCTCGGTCACGTCAAGCATGATGCCCAGCACCCCCGGGCGTGTCTCCACTGTCGTCTACAACGGAATGGTCACAGTGCGGGAGCGAACCTGGAGTTATTACGCGTCGTGGTCATCGCGCTGCCGGGCGTGGCGGACTTCTGCGGGCGAAGACGCGCTTTCTCCGGCGGCGGGACGGCCACCCGGCCGGGACGCGGCGAGGCCCCCGCCCGGACGGACGGGGGCCTCGCCTACGCTCCCCGGACGGGACGAGCCCGCCGGTCGGCCGATCTCAGTGGCCGTGACCGTGGCCGTGGCCGTGGCCGCCGCCGGCGGCCTCGTCGGCCTCCTCCGGCTTGTCGACCACGAGCGCCTCGGTGGTGAGGAGCATGCCCGCGATGGAGGCGGCGTTGGTGACCGCCGAGCGGGTGACCTTCACCGGGTCGATGACGCCCTGGGCGATCAGGTCGCCGTACTCGCCGGTGGCGGCGTTGTAGCCGTGCCCGGCCTGCAGCGCCTCCACCTTGGAGACGACGACGTAGCCCTCCTGGCCGGCGTTCTCGGAGATCCAGCGCAGCGGCTCGGGCAGCGCGCGGCGGACCGCCTCGGCGCCGGTCGCCTCGTCGCCGGACAGGCCGAGGGCGCCGAAGCCCTCCTTGGCGACGTGCACCAGGGCGCTGCCGCCGCCGGAGACGATGCCCTCCTCGATCGCCGCGCGGGTCGCCGAGATGGCGTCCTCCAGGCGGTGCTTCTTCTCCTTCAGCTCCACCTCGGTGGCGGCGCCGACGCGCAGCACGCAGACGCCGCCGGCCAGCTTGGCCAGGCGCTCCTGCAGCTTCTCGCGGTCCCAGTCGGAGTCGCTGTTCTCGATCTCCACCTTGATCTGGTTGATCCGGGCGGTGACCTCGTCCGCCGAGCCCTCGCCGTCGACGATGGTGGTGGCGTCCTTGGTGACGGTGATCCGGCGGGCGCGGCCGAGGTCCTCCAGCCCGATCGAGTCGAGCTTGAGGCCGATCGCCTCGCTGACGACCTGGCCGCCGGTCAGGGTGGCCATGTCGCCGAGCATCGCCTTGCGGCGGTCGCCGAAGCCGGGCGCCTTGACCGCGACGGACAGGAAGGTGCCGCGGATCTTGTTGGCGACGAGCAGCGCCAGCGCCTCGCCCTCGACGTCCTCGGCCACCACGAGCAGCGGCTTCTTGGTCTGGGCGACCTTCTCGGCCAGCGGCAGGAACTCCTGCACGTTGGAGATCTTGCCGTCCACGATCAGCACGTAGGCGTCCTCCAGGACGGCCTCCATGCGCTCGTGGTCGGTGACCATGTGCGGCGACAGGTAGCCCTTGTCGAACTGGAGGCCCTCGGTGAACTCCAGTTCGAGGCCCATCGTGTGGGCCTCCTCGACGGTGATGACGCCGTCCTTGCCGACCTTCTCGAACGCCTCGGCGATCAGCTCGCCGATCTGCGGGTCCTGCGCGGAGATGGTCGCGACGTGCGCGATCTCGCCCTTCTCCTCGACCTCGCGGGCCGACTTCAGCAGCTGGTCGGAGACGTACTGGGCGGCCGCGTCGATGCCCCGCTTGAGGGCGAGCGGCGAGGCGCCGGCCGCCACGTTGCGGGTCCCCTCGCGGACCAGCGCCTGCGCGAGGACGGTCGCCGTGGTGGTGCCGTCGCCCGCGATGTCGTTGGTCTTGGTCGCCACTTCCTTGGCGAGCTGGGCCCCGAGGTTCTCGTAGGGGTCCTCCAGCTCCACCTCGCGGGCGATGGTGACGCCGTCGTTGGTGATCGTCGGCGCGCCGAACTTCTTGTCGATGACGACGTTGCGGCCGCGCGGGCCGATCGTCACCTTGACGGCGTCCGCGAGAGCGTTGACGCCGCGCTCAAGAGCCCGGCGAGCGTCCTCCTCGAACTCCAGGATCTTCGCCATGCGGATACTCCTCTTTCACGCGATCCGCCCCGGCGGGCGCCCGAAGGCGGCGCCGACCGGGGCGGGTGCATCACGTCTCGGTGATTACTTCTCGATGACCGCGAGCACGTCGCGGGCCGAGAGGACGAGGTATTCCTCGCCGTTGTACTTGACCTCGGTGCCGCCGTACTTGCTGTAGAGCACGACCTCGCCGACCTTGACGTCGACGGGGACGCGCTCGCCCTTGTCGTCGACGCGACCCGGGCCAACGGCAAGGACGGTGCCCTCCTGGGGCTTCTCCTTGGCGGTGTCCGGAATCACCAGGCCCGACGCGGTGGTGGTCTCGGCCTCAAGCGGCTGGACGACGATGCGGTCCTCAAGCGGCTTGAGAACAACCTTGGTGGCGGTCGTCACGATCTGACCTCCCCTTCGATTGGTCCTCGGCCGGCCACGGATGACCGACCAGCACATGTGACAGAAGAGGCGACCCTGGACCGGCCTGCCGTCGCGGGTGCCAGACCGACCTTCGTCGCTGTATTTGGCACTCTACCCTTGAGAGTGCCAGTCGTGAGACTATTCCGTGCCCGGTACCCCGTCAACACGGACACGGGCCCGCCCGGCGACCGTCTCCAGAGGTTCACCCGCGGCCGCCGTCCGGTCTCCGCCGTCCGGCTCGGCCGCTAACTTCCACCCTATGGACATCGCGTCGTTCCGGGCCCTGAGCACCCCCTCCGGCCAGGCGCTCCTGAGGGAGACGGCCGAGGCGGACGTGAGCGAGGACGGCCTGCTCGCCACGGCGTCCCGCCTGCGGGAGCGGCACGATCCCGCGCTCGTGGCCGCCGCGCTGACGCAGGTCCGGTTGCGCAAAAGGGCACGGGCCAAGTTCGGGGCGGACGCCGACCGCATGTACTTCACGCAGGCGGGGCTTGAGCAGTCGACGCGCGCGAGCGTGGCGGCCTACCGTGCCGGAAGGTTCGCGGACCGGCCGCCCGGCGCGCGCGTGCTGGAGCTCGGATGCGGGATAGGCGCCGACCTCATCGCCCGAGCGCGCGCGGGCCTGGCCGGGGACGGCGTGGAACTGGACCCGCTGACCGCCGAGGTGGCCCGCGCCAACCTGGCCGTCTTCGGGCTGGACGGTCTCGCCTCCGTCCGGGTCGGGGACGCCACCGAGGAGGATCCGTCCGGGTTCGACGCGGTCTTCGCCGATCCTGGGCGGCGCACGGCGCGGGGCCGTGTCTTCGATCCCCGTTCGTATGAGCCGCCGCTCGACGTCGTCCTGGCCATGGCCGGCCAGGTGCCCGCGGCCTGCGTGAAGGTCGCGCCCGGCATCCCGCATGAGGCCGTACCGGACGACGCAGAGGCCGAGTGGATCTCGGTAGGAGGCGAGGTCAAGGAAGCAGCCCTCTGGCTGGGCGGGCTGGCCGGGCCGGTGGGTCGGCGGGCCACTCTCCTCGCGTCCGACACCCATCTCTCGGGAACAGAGCCCCAGGTGTGGACCCTGACTCCCCAAGGTCTGGACGACCCGGACGTACGCGCGTGGGGCCGTTACCTGTACGAGCCTGATGGCGCCGTGATCCGGGCCCACTTGGTCGGCGAAGTCGCGGAACTGGTCGGGGGCGGCTTGGCGGACCCGCACATCGCGTACGTCACCTCCGACGAGCTGCGCCCGACGCCCTTCGCCTCCGCCTACGAGGTGGAGGACGTGATGGCGTTCTCCGTGAAGCGGCTGCGCGCCGAGCTGCGCCGCCGCGAGATCGGCGTGCTGACCGTCAAGAAGCGCGGTTCCGCCGTCGACGTCGACCGGCTCCGCCGCGACCTCGGCTTCGGCGGGCGCCGCGCGGGCCGCGGCGCCAAGGGGCTGACCCTCGTGGTGACGCGCGTGGGGCACGATCCCGTCGCCCTGCTGACGCACCCCGTCGCGGGGGCCTGACCGGCCGGTCGCCGGGGGCTGACCCGCCCGGGGCGGGCTCCGCCCGGCAACCCTGCCCAAAGATCTCCCACTGGGCGGCGCAGCACCAAGGGGGACCAGGCGACGCGCCATGGCGGTGCAAATCATCGATGCTTTCCGGCATTGCGCGCACCAGGGATTGCGGCCACCTGGCAAGGGCACGGCGCGGCGCGGGAATCGGCGCGCCGAGATCAACCGGCGCGAAAAACACCAAGGCAGGTTCACCGGCCGGGACGCCCGTCCCCCTAAAGCCCTCCCGAAAAGGCCCGGAACCCGCCCCTCGGCATCACTCCCGACGCCTGCGCGTCGGGCGGGCGTGGCCGTCCCCGGGGTTCGGGAACTGCCGATGTTGGACGAGATGTACGGACAGAACGGCACCCGGAACGCCGGACCCGTCCCGCGCCGCCCGCCACCGCCCACCCCACCTATCCCCCCAACACGGGCAATATGCCTGAAGCGGGAAAGTAACCATGCATTCGGCTATATCTCGCTATCCCGTCTAGTCGGATAACAGGCGCATTCCGCAGAACTCGCAATCTTCTCTGCTACCCGTTTTGGCCGCGCTCTACACGCACTACAGTGGCCACTCCAGAGATTCATTTGCCGTGCGTCATTTCGTCGCGCCGGCACACGAAGGAGCATCGGGTGGAAACGAATCACAACTTCCTGCAGACGGGGGGTCAACCGGTCTCGGATCGGATGCGGGAGTTGCTCGCCCGTGCGGCGCAGGACCACGTCTACGAACAGCGTTCACAGGGTCAGGTCCTCGACGAGATCCGCCAGCGCCTGGAAGGCATGGAGTGGCTTCTCCGCGAGGTCCGGGAGCGCGAGCTCAGCGGGCTGACCGGACAGATCGAGAGCGTCCGCGGGCAGGTCGACGACCTGTCCGGCAAGCCCCCTGAATGGGCCGAGGGCCTGGCCGAGCACATCGAGGCGTTCGGCGAGCGGGTCAAGCCCGTCGCCGAGCTGCCCGCGCTGTGGGCCGACGTCGGCGTGGTGGCCGAGAACGTCGACGAGGGCCTGACCCGCATCCAGGCCGTCCTCGACTCCGCGCAGCAGATCACCGACGCCACGCAGCAGGCGTCGCAGCGCATGGACGAGATGACCAAGCGGCTGGACAAGCTCCAGGGCAGCATGGAGGCCGCGTCCGTCCGCTTCAACCGGCTCGACAAGTCGCTCGCGGAGCTCGGCCACCGGTCCGAGCGGCTCGAACACTCCGTCAACGGGGTCACCTCACGGGTCGACCAGGCGCTCGGCGAGATGGCCGAGCGCATGGAGCAGGGTCTTGAAGCGGTCAACGGCCGGGTCGAGGGCGTCGGCGGCCGCCTCGACGGGCTCGACGGGCGGCTGGACGGCGTCGACGGGCGCCTCGAAGGGGTCTCGGGCAAGCTGGGCGGGCTGGACGGCCGGTTCGAGAGCGTCGACGGGCGGCTCGACGGGCTCGGCGAGCGGATCAACCGGCTGCCCGCCACGCTGGAGATCGCCGAGGTGCACCGGCTGCTGGCCGAGATCGCGCGGCGCCCGGCGGCCGAGTACGGCGACCGGTTCGACGCGCTGGAGAAGCACCTCGCCGAGGCCGTCGACCCGCTGATCGAGGAGCTGCGCGCCCGGCCCGACCGCGACGAGGTCAAGGCCACCATGTCGCAGATCGCCGAGACCGCCTACAGCGACGTCGCCAAGCGCATGGACGAGTTCTCCCGCAGGTTCGAGGACGTGCACGACGACGTCCGCAAGCGCATCGAGAACATCCACGAGGAGGTCGCCAAGCGGGTCGACAGCGCGCTGGAGGAGTTCACCACCCAGGTCGACATCGTCTCCCGCCGCGTCGAGTCCGTGCACGCCGACGTCGCCAAGCAGGTCGGGACCATGCAGGAGGACGTCGCGCGGCAGGTCAGCGGCGTCCACCACGACTTCGGCAAGCGGATCGGCGACATCCACCAGGACGTCACGCGCCAGGTCGGCAGCATCCACGACGACGTCGCCAAGCAGGTCGGGACCATGCAGGAGGACGTCGCGCGGCAGGTCGGCGGCGTCCAGGCCGAATTCGCGAGGCGGGTGGAGAGCATGCAGGACGAGGCCGCGCGGCGCGCCGACGCGGCGCAGGCGGATTTCGCCAAGCGCTTCTCCCATGTCGAGGACGAGGTCGGCCGGAAGGTGGACGGCGTCCACGACGATGTGTCCAAGCAGGTCAACGCGGTGCACGAGGACGTGCTGAAGCGGCTGTCCACCCTGGAGGAGACCATGCTCGCGCTCGCCGAGGCGCTGCTGCGTCCCCGCCGCGAGACCAAGGACTGACAAGCGTCCGGGTGGGGCCGGCGCGGGCCCCACCCGGCATCCTGATACCTCCCGGTATTCGCGGCATTCGTCCCGCGAACCGCCGGGACGACCGAAGATGCTTCGTTCATGTCACCCCGATGACGTGCGTTTTGTTACTTTCCGTCTTCGCAAAATCACTCCCAATACCCTTCGGAATCCGTTTTCATGGATCAGGTGACCCACCTACCGGCTCCCTGCCTGCCGACCGGCGTCCCGCCCGGGCACACCACCCTGCGATGGGTGGAGGAGTGCCTCGGCAAGGGCGCCGAGGTCCGCATGGTGCGGCCCCTCGCCGGCGGCTCCGCCCACGCCAACCACGCCCTCCTCGTCGAGAGCCGCTCCGGCGAGGCGCACCACCTCGTCCTGCGCCGCTGGACCTCCCGCGAGACGGCTCCCCGCCACTGCTACGGCGACGCCGAGTTCTCCCCCGAGCGCGAGATCGCGGCGCTCGCGCTGCTCGCCAGCGGGAAGATCGCCGCACCGTCCCTCGTGGCCGCCGACCCGTCGGGCGCCTACTGCGACGTCCCGGCCCTGCTCCTCACCCGGCTCCGGGGCCATCCGCCGCGCCCGTCCCACGACGACCTTCCCGAGTACCTGATCCAGCTCGCCGCCGCGCTGCTGTCGGTGCACGAGCTGAACGGCGCGTCCACGATGCCGCCCTACGTCCCGCACAACCGCCTCGACGTGCGGCTCCCGCCCAAGCACGCGCTCCGCCCCGACCTGTGGGAGCGCGCCTTCGAGGTCGCCGCCCGGCCCGCCCCGGAGGCGCCCGACCGGTTCATCCACCGCGACTACCACGCCGACAACACCCTGTGGTCGTACGGCAGGCTCACCGGCATCGTCGACTGGTCGGACGCCTCGTCCGGCCCCGTCTCGGTCGACCTCGCCTGCATGCGCCGCGGCCTGGCCCTGCGTTACGGCGCGTCCGTCGCCGACCGCTTCCTGTGCTCCTTCGACCAGGTCTCCGGCGGCCACGCGCACGACCCCTACTGGGACGTCCGCGGCCTCCTCGACCTGCTCCCCGAGGACGGCGTCCGCATGATCGACGAGCCGCAGGTCCCCCTCTACGAGGACTACCTCGACCGGCTCCTCGCCCAGTGCTGAGAGCTGTGCTGAGAAAGTCGTCCTGAGGCGCCGCCTCGCGGGGGCGGCGCCGCGGGCGTTCAGAGCAGGGTGACGGCCTCGATCGGGAGGCTGGAGTCGGCGGGCAGTTCCAGCTGCGACGGGCCGACGCCGGAGGCGACCAGCTCCGACCCCAGGGCGGCGACCATGGCGCCGTTGTCGGTGCACAGCTTCGGGCGCGGGACCCGCAGGTGCACCCCGGCGGCCGCGCAGCGCTCCGCGGCGAGGGCGCGCAGCCGCGAGTTGGCCGCGACGCCGCCGCCGATCAGCAGGTGGTCGACGCCGTTGTCCTTGCAGACCTTCAGCGCCTTCTGCGTCAGGACGTCGACGACGGCCTCCTGGAAGGACGCCGCGACGTCGGCGACCGGCACGGGCTCGCCCGCCCGCTCCTTCGCCTCGACCCAGCGCGCCACGGCCGTCTTCAGGCCGGAGAACGAGAAGTCGTAGGTGCCGTCGTTGTACTTGCCGCGCGGGAACGCGATCGCGGCCGGGTCGCCCTCGCGGGCCATGCGGTCGATGACGGGCCCGCCGGGGAACCCGAGGTCGAGGACCCGGGCGACCTTGTCGAACGCCTCGCCCGCCGCGTCGTCCACGGTGCTGCCGAGGGGCCGGACGTCGCTCGCCACGTCCGGGACCAGCAGCAGGGAGGAGTGGCCGCCCGAGACCAGCATCGCCACGCACGGCTTCGGCAGCGGGCCGTGTTCGAGCTGGTCGACGCACACGTGCGCGGCCAGGTGGTTGACGCCGTAGAGCGGCTTGCCGAGCGACAGCGCGTACGCCTTGGCGGCGGCGACGCCGACCATCAGCGCGCCCGGCAGCCCCGGGCCCGCGGTGACCGCGAACGCGTCCACGTCGGCGAACGCCACCCCGGCGTCCGCGAGGGCGCGCTCGACGGTCGGCCCCATCGCCTCCAGGTGCGCCCGCGACGCGACCTCCGGCACGACGCCGCCGAACCGGGCGTGCTGGTCCACGCTGGAGGCGATCGCGTCCGCCAGCAGCGTGTGCCCGCGCACGATCCCGACCCCGGTCTCGTCGCAGGAGGTCTCGATGCCGAGCACCAGTGGCTCGTCCCGAATCACGTGAGTCTCCCTGTCTCGCCGTTCGCCCTGTCTTCCCGCCCGCTTCCCGGGCGCCTTCCGCCGCCGCGGTTCATTCGGCCCTGGTGAAGCCCATGGGCGGCCGGTCGCGGAGCTTGCGGCACATGACGATCGCGTCCACGTCCGAGGGCTGGTAGTAGCGCTTGCGGATGCCGACCCGCTCGAAGCCGAACCGCTCGTACAGGCGGTGGGCGGCGTCGTTGTCGGCCCGGACCTCCAGGAACACCGACTCGCTGCCGCGCCGGACGGCCTCCTCCAGCAGGGCGGTGAGCAGCACCGCGCCGATGCCGCCCTTGCGGCGGTCCGCGCGGACCCCGATGGTCTGCACGTCGGCCTGCCCGCCCGCCGCGGCGAGGCCCGCATAGCCGACGATCTCGCCGTCGGGCGTCTCCGCGACGACGTAGTGCCGGGTACGGGGCTGGTCGGCGAGCTCGCCGGCGAGCATCTCCTCGCTCCAGGTGTCCTCCGGGAACAGCACGCGGTCCAGCCGGTGGACGGCCGGAAGGTCCGCCTCGGTCATGGTCCGCAGGACGACGTCGCTCACGCCGGCGTCACCTTCTTGCGGGGGCCCGGCTCCTTCGCGTCCGGCCGGCGCAGGTAGAGGGGCTCCGGCGGCAGCAGCTCGGGGCCCTTCAGGCCCGACAGCCGCGCGACGACGAGCTCGGCGAGGGCGCTCGCGGTGGGCAGCAGCGGCTCGTGCCCGGAGTCGCCGAGGACCTCCGGGTACAGCGCCGCGCCCTCGCCCACGACGGGCAGCCCCTCGGGCGCGCCCTCCAGGACGTCCGCCGCCGGGCCCACGGCGGGCTCGGTGGCACGGAACCGCGCCGACTCGTACCGCGCCCAGTAGACCTCCTTGCGGCGGGCGTCGGTCGCCACGGCGAACGGCCCGTCCCGCTTGGTGGCCCAGGCCATGATGTCGAGCGTGCAGACGCCGTGCACGGGGACGCTGAGCGCCTCGCCCATCGCGCGGGCGGTGACCAGCCCGACCCGCAGGCCCGTGTAGGGCCCCGGCCCGACGCCGACGGCGATCGCGCTGAGGTCGCCCGGCGCCGCGCCCGCCTCCGCCATCACCTCCGCGATGGACGGGGTGAGCAGCTCGGTGTGGCGCCGCCGGTCGACGGCCTCCGCGAGACCGCGCGGCACCGCGCCCTCGCCCGGGGTCCACTCGTACAGCGCCACGGTGATCGCGGCGGTCGCGGTATCGAAAGCCAAGACCAGCACGGGTTGTAAGCCTACCGGCCGCCGGCACGGGGTCGTCCGGCTCTTTCGCAGCCGGGTTCGGACGGATCGGCGCGGGTTCGAGCGGATCGCCCGCCGGCTCAGGCCCGGCTCAGCGCGGTGACGACGGCCTTGGTGACGTCGGTGGCGCCGCCGGTGGCGGCGTCCGACGACAGGGGGTCTCCCTTGTCCGAGCCCGAGTAGTGGACGGTGACCAGGACGTTGGCGACCCGGACGTTGCCGACGGCCTCGCCGGAGCCCTGGTTGTCGTCCACGCTGTAGACGATGTAGCCCTCGTCGCCGACGCCGGTGAGCCGGATCTTGTCGGTGAGCTTCTGCCCGGCCAGCAGCGCCTTGCCGGACTCGTCGGCGGTCCGCTCGGCCGCGAACGTCCTGCGGGCGGACTCCGTGGGCGACGCCGCGCCCCCCGCCGCGATCGCGCGCAGCTCGATGGTGAGCTGCCGCCTCCGCTCGCCCGCGTAGGCGCCCCAGACGCACTGGTTCTGCTGGTCGCCGCCCTGGTAGTTGTCGGCCTCGGTGCGCTCGGACTCGGGCGCCAGCCGCTTGATCAGGTCGTCGCCGACGATCGTGCAGGAGTCGGGGACGGCGGTGCGCTCGCCCTTGGCCGTCGGGGAGTTGTCGGTGGCGCCGCTGCCGACGACCTGGCCGGCGCTCTTGTCGCCGCTCGCGCCGACGCCCGCCAGGACGGCGAACGCCGCGAACCCGCACACGGCGACACCGGCGACGACGCCGCCGAGGACGACGGCCCAGCGCCGCCCGTTCCGGCGCTCGCGCGCCCGGTGGCTGCCGGTGCGGTATCCGCCGCTCCCGCCGCGACGGGTCCCGCCGCCCGCCCGGTATCCGCCGCTTTCGGTGCGGTATCCGCCGCTTTCGTTGCGGTATCCGCCGCCGTCCGTGCGGTAGCCGCCGCTACCCGTCTCGTACGGGCCGGTCTCCCGCTGGTACGGGCCGCTGCCCGGCCGTCCGGAGGAGTACCGCTCGTAGCGGTCGTCGCCCGTGCCGTCTCCACCGCCGTCCGGCCGGTAACCGCCGCCTGATCCCCGGCCACCGCCCGAAGCGCGGTAGCTGTCGCGGTAATTCCCGCTGCGATGGCTACCACTCACCGGCCCCACTCCCGTTCGGAATCGATATGTCGCGAAGGTGAGGTTCGTTCCGGCAAAGAGTACGACATCAAGCCGTAAAATGGACCAACCGGCCAGGCAAAAACCGTAGAAGTTGCCAGATCCAGATCATCCGGGGCCGAGTCGCAGGTCCGACCAGCGATCACCGACCCCGACGATCCTTACCTCGCGCCCCTCGCCGGGGCCTTCTCCGCGAGAAATGATCACTTCCAGCCGGTCGTCGGCGAGGCCCTCGGCGAGCCCTTCTCCCCATTCCACGATCGTCACCGAATCCTCGACCGACGCGTCGAGATCGAGATCGTCCAGTTCCGCGAAACCGCCCAGCCGGTAGGCGTCCACGTGCACCAGCGACGGGCCGCCCGCCAGCGACGGATGCACCCGCGCGATGACGAACGTGGGCGAGGTGATCGGGCCCCGCACCTTCAGCCCCTCGCCGATTCCCTGGGTGAGGGTCGTCTTGCCCGCGCCGAGGTGGCCCGTCATCACGAGCAGGTCGCCCGCCCGCAGCAGCCCGGCCAGGCGCAGCCCGAGCTCGCGCATGTCCTCGGCGGCGGGGACGGTGACGGTCACGGCTTTCACGCGGTGCGCTCCTCTTCCTCGTAGGCGGGACGGACCCGTTCGACCAGCCGGCGCAGCCCACCGGTCACCACGCCGGGGTACTCCAGCGGCAGCACGTGCCCGGCCTCCTCCACCTCTACCAGTTCCGCGTCCGGCAGCGCCTCGGCGATCCGGCGGGCGTGCTCCGCGGGGGTCAGCCGGTCGCGGCCGCCCGCCAGCACCAGTGTGGGCACGCCGCGGAGCACGTCCAGGCACCCGATCTTGTCGTGCGCCATCAGCGCCGGGTAGTACTCCGCGATCACGTCGATCGGCGTCTCCCTGATCATCTGCTCCAGGAAGCCCACCACCGACGGGCTGACGTACTTGTCGGCGAACGCCATCTTCCGCGTGACGACGAACGCCAGGTCGGCGCCGAGCCCGCGGGCCCTGTCGACGAGGTCGGCGCGGCGGCCGAGGCCGCGCAGCGTCCCGGGGGCGAGCGGCCGGACGGCCTTGGCGAGCACCAGCGGCAGGCCCAGCGTCATCTCCCCGAGGTCGCCGCAGGAGGTGTTCACCAGCGCCACGCCCACGACCCGCGACCCGAACAGCTCGGGGTGCCGGTCCGCCAGCGCCATGATCGACATACCGCCCATGGAGTGCCCCACGAGGACGATCGGACCGCCCGGCGGGACGGCCGCGTCCAGCACCGCGCGCAGGTCGTCGCCGGTCTGCTCGATCGTCGCGTCCCCGGGCCTGCCGCGTCCCGAACGGCCGTGGCTGCGCTGGTCCCAGAACACCAGCCGCAGCGAGCCCCGCAGATCGCGGCGCTGGTAGTGCCACGAGTCCTGGTTGAGGGTGTAGCCGTGGCTGAACACGACGGTGAGGTCGGCGTCGTCGGGGCCGTCCACCTCCACGTGCAGCGGGACGCCGTCGTCCGCCCGGACGGTCAGCTCCCGCCCGCGCAGCTCCCCGAAGGGCTCGGCCGCGTCGGGGTCGGGGCGCAGCCGCACCCGGCCGACGGCGAGGTGCCGCAGCCCGACCGCCGCCCCCACCCCCGCGGCGCCCACGCCCGCGACGACACCGGCGAGGCCGATCCTGCGCCTGTTCCTGCTGTCCATGACCGCGCCCCCTACAGCCCCCCACCCGGGTACGCCCTCGGCACCCGGGCTCCGATGCGGGTGACGATCTCATACGAGATCGTCCCCAGCGCCTCCGCCCACTCCTGCGCGGTCGGCTCGCCCCGGTCCCCCGGGCCGAACAGGACGATCTCGTCTCCCGCCGCGAGCGGGTCGTCGCCGAGGTCGACGACGAACTGGTCCATGCAGACCCGCCCGGCGATCGTCCTGCGGCGCCCGCCCGCGAGGACCTGCAGCACGTTGGACCCGTGCCGCGGGATCCCGTCCCCGTACCCCACGGGCACCACGGCCAGCGTGGTCTCCCGCTCGGTGTGGTAGGTGTGACCGTACGACACTCCGCTGCCCGCCGGAACCCGCTTGACCAGCGCCGCGTCCGCCACGAGCGTCATCGCGGGCCGCAGCCCGAACCCGCCGAGCGCCGGCACCGGCGTCAGCCCGTACGTCGCGATGCCGGGCCGGACGAGGTCGAAGCGCGCCTCCGGCAGCGTCAGCGCCGCCGCCGAGTTCGCGATGTGCCGCACCTCGAACCGCGCCCCCGCCTTCTCGGCGTGCGCGACCATCTCGGTGAACGCGCCGACCTGCGCCGCGATCGAGGGATGTCCGGGTTCGTCCGCGCAGGCGAAGTGCGACATGACCCCGGCCACCCGCACGTGCCCGGTGGCCTCGGCCTTGAGCGCCGCGTCGACCAGCGCCTCCCACCCGTCGCCCCGCGCGCCCCCGCGCGACATGCCCGTGTCGGCCTTGAGGTGGATCCGCGCCTCGCGCCCGGACAGCTCCGCCGCCCGGACGACCTCGTCCAGCAGCCAGACCGCCCCCACGGTCAGGTCCACGCCCCGCGCGACGGCCTCCTCGTAGGGCTCGCCGGGAACGCCCAGGCAGACCAGCGTGCGGGCGGTGACCCCCGCGTCCCGCAGGCGCAGCGCCTCCGCCAGCTTCGCGACGCCCAGCCAGGACGCGCCGCCGGCGAGCGCCGCGCGGGCGGCCTCCACCAGCCCGTGCCCGTACGCCTCGGCCTTCACCATGGCCATCACCTCGGCGCCCCCCGCGCGCTCGCGCAGCACCCCGATGTTGTGGCCGATGGCGCCGAGATCGACCCGTGCCTCCGCAGGAACCCTCATGGTCACCCAGTCTGCCGTCCCCACCCCCATGCCCGCGCCTCATCCCCCAGGTCACGGCCGGAACGGCCCCGCACGAGCCCGCCCCCGGCACCCCTTCTGCCCTGTATGACGCGAATGCCCGACTGTGGGTTCGACCCCCGCCCCGCGCGGGGCGGGGGATCGCTACCCCTGGGCGGAGACGACCCTGAAGGCGGCGGGGAGGGCGTCGACCACGTCCTGGGCGCTGATGGGGGCCTCGGCGCCGGGGGTGGGGGACGAGGCCAGGCGGGCGGCGAGGCCGTGGAGGTAGGCGCCGGCGGCGGCCGCGTCGAGGGCGGGCATGCCGCCGGCGAGCAGGGCGCCGATCAGGCCCGACAGGACGTCGCCCGTGCCGGCGGCGGCGAGGCGGGGGGTGCCCGTCGGGTTCACGCGGACGGGGCGGTCCTGCTCGGCGACCAGGGTCGTGGAGCCCTTGAGCAGGACGGTCGCGGAGAGCTCGGCGGCGGCGCGGCGGACGTGGTCGAGCCGGGCGGCCTCGATGTCCTCGCGGGCGGCGGCGATGAGGCGCGACAGCTCGCCCGCGTGCGGGGTGAGGACGGTCGGGGCGGCGCGGCGCAGCAGGTCGCGGCGGCGGGCCAGGACGGTGAGGCCGTCGGCGTCCACCAGCACGGGCAGGTCGGTGGTGAGGACGGCCTCCAGCAGCGACTCGGCGGCGTCGCCGGTGCCGAGGCCGGGGCCGGCGACCCAGGCCTGGACCCGTCCGATGCGCTCAAGGACGCCCGCGTCGTGGCGGCCCGGCTCGATGACCGTGGTGACCGCTTCGGGCCAGCGGCTCCGGACGAGCCCGACCGGGCGCTCCACCGAGGCGAAGCGGACCATTCCGGCGCCGCCGCGGACGGCGCCGCCCGTGCTGAGGACGGCCGCGCCGGTGAACTGGTCGCCGCCGGCGAGGATGCCGACGACGCCGCGGCGGTACTTGTCGGACTCGGGGCGCGGCTCGGGCGGGGCGACGTCGGCGGGGCGGGCCGCGACGACGTCGGGGTCCGGCAGGTCGGGGCCGAGCCCGATGTCGACCAGCTCGACCACGCCGCAGTGGGCCGCGCCCGGGTCGATGAGCAGGCCCGGCTTGTGCGTGCCGAAGGTGACGGTGACGTCGGCGTGGACGGCGGCGCCCTCGACGCGGCCGGTGCTCGCGTCCACGCCGCTCGGGACGTCGCAGGCGACGACGAGCCCGGCGGATTCGGAGGCGAGCGCGGCGTAGCGGGCGTGGGGCTCGCGGAGGCCGCCGGAGCCGCCGATGCCGGTCAGGCCGTCGATGATCAGGTCGGCGCCGGCGATCGCGGCCTCAGCGCCGGAGTCCAGCAGGCGGCCGCCCGCGGCGCGCAGGTCCGCCAGCCCGCCGGGGTGAACGCCGGACCCCGCCTGGACGGCCCAGACGCGGGCGCCGCGCCGGGCGAGGCGGGCCCCGGCGTACAGGGCGTCGCCGCCGTTGTCGCCGCCGCCGACCAGCAGGACGACGCGGGCCCCGTACACGGCGGGCAGGAGGCGCGCGCAGACCGAGGCCAGCCCGGCGGCGGCCCGCTGCATCAGGGCGCCGTCCGGGAGCCGGGCCATGAGGGCCTGCTCGGCCGCCCGGACCTTGCCGACCTCGTGCGCGTACCTCATCCGCGGCTCCCCAAGTCGATCACACACTTAGAGTGCCACGTGGGGACCGTCCGCAACCTCCGGCAAGGGTGATCACAACTTGCACCGCAAGTTTCGGTGTCATGTGCGTAAAAGAATCTTCAGCCGTAGAATCTTGCTCCACCGGTCCGATGTATTCGCGCCGCGACCCCCCGGTGCGGCAGAATGCGCCCAGATCAGTCCGCCGGGACTGGAGAGGCCCGAGCAATGAGCACTTCCCGAGGTCCCTCCGTCCGGCAGCGGCGGCTGGCCGCCGAGCTCCGGAGACTGCGCGAGCGCATGGGTCTGACCGGAGACGAGGTCGCCGAACGGCTCGCCTGGTCCACAGCCAAGGTCAGCCGGATCGAGAACGCGCGGACCGGCGCGAAGATCGGCGATGTGCGGCGGCTGCTCGATCTGTACGAGATCGACGGCCCGCGGCACGACGACCTGATCGCCCTGGCGCACGACGCCGCCCAGCGGGGCTGGTGGGAGGACTACCGCGACCTGCCGAGCCCGCTCGCCGACTTCATCGCGCTGGAGTCCGAGGCCACGGCGGCCAGGGAATGGGGCAGCACGGTCATTCCCGGGCTGCTGCAGTCGGAGAGCTACGCCCGAAATGTGATCGGCGGCTGGAGCGACCTGGCCACCCTGCCCCCGCAGGAACTCGAACGCCGGCTGGAGGTGCGAATGCGGCGGCGCGAACTGCTGGACGCGCCCACTCCGCTGGAACTGTCGGCGATTATCGACGAGGCGGTTCTGCGGCGCCGCATCGGCGATCACAAGGTCATGCGCGAGCAACTCGAACATCTGTACCAGATGACCGAGCGGCCGAACGTCAACGTGCAGATCTTGCCCTTGGACATAGCACACTCGGTGTTGGCTGAATCGTTTATCCTTCTAGAATTCTCTTCGGTGCACGACATCACCTTTCCTGATATCGTGCATACCGAATCACTGACGATCAGCCACTTCGGGGATGAAGCCGTCACCTATATGTACCGGCTCGCCTATTCGAGCCTGTCCCGGCAGGCGCTGGACGCCGCGGAATCGCGGCGGCGCATCGCCGAGGTCAAAGAGGCGTGGTGACGGTCCGCCGAGGGGCTCAATTTTTGTGAAAGGCACCGAGTGTCCCCTTTCGCCACTCCTGTACCACAATGGAGGAAAAGCGCCCACTGCGGGGCGAGCAACACCTGCGTCGAGATCGCCACATTGGCCGATTCTTCCCGTTTTATCGGGGCGCGAGACGCGAAGCACGGCACGCAGAGTCCGGTCCTGTCGTTCTCTCAGGCAGAATGGCGGGAATTTCTCAAACGAGCGAAGAAGGGTGATTTCGACCTGGGCTGCTGACCCGGCGCCGACGCGCCGTCCGGCCCCGTCCGCACAGGGCGGCGCGGGGCCACGACGCAGGGGCCGGGTCCACCGCTGACCCGGCTCGTCGCCCTCCCACCCGCAACTCTGGAACTACCTCGGCACGCCTGTCACACGGGTACCGCGCCACCCGGACGTGATCAGGCGTTTTTTGCGATCTTGTTACCGTGTGCTTGAGCACCGGCAGCGCGGCCGCGGGCAATGCAACTTTCAATGCAGGGAGCCGGAATGAGTTTCCAGGGGACACCGCCCGCCCGATGGAGAAAGAGCGCTCGATGCGGCGCCAGCAACGGCTGCGTCGAGGTCGCACGGCGTGGAGAGGACGCCATATCCGTACGCGACACCGAGGACGCCGCGACGATCCTGTCGTTCCGGCCCGACGAATGGCGCAGGTTCACGGAGGAGGCCAAAGGCGGCCGTTTCGACCACCCGCTGAAATAGTCACTGCAACTTGCATCGCCGGAGAGATTCCCAACCGGCCAGAGAATTGCGTCCAGCGGGAGCGGATACGCGCCGCCGCATGATAAGCCCCATGTTTTTCCGCCGCACCCCCGCTCCCGCTGATCGCATTTCCCGGAAGGTGATCGCATTGGGGTCCCGTTCACGCCACGCGAACGCCTCGGGGAACCCGGTGCAATGGCGTCCGCAGGCGGGAGGCCGTGATCATTACCGCGCCTCCCGCGAGGGCCAGGTCGAAGGCCAGCCCCCACGGCCACACCGCGGCCCCGTCCCGGCGGTGCGGCTCGTAGCCGCGGTCCGCCTCGCGGAGCCCGCGCACGCTGCGGCTGATCTGTCCGAGCGGGTCGGACGACGCCGAACGGGTGATCACCTGGTCGCCGACAATGATCCGGCGCTCGGGCAGGCGCGGCGCCGCGTCCGCGAGCGCGACGACCGGGTTCGGGGCCAGTAGCCACCAGATCCGCTCGGTGTGGTCCCGGTCGTACCCGCCGTAGGCGCCGTCGACGTGCTCGGACGTGAGCGGTACCGCCAGCGTGAACAGCAGCGGCGTCCCGACGAGCAGGCCGAACACCGTCAGGTACGACATCAGGATCGAGGTGACGCTGCGGGCCAGCACCGCCGACCAAGCCTGCGAGACCGCGCACACCACGCCGATCATCAGCGCCGTCACGAACAGGACGACGAGGGCCCGGCCCGCGCCGATGGCGCCCTCGGCGACCGGCAGCAGCAGGCTCGGCAGCGTCAGGAGCAGCGCGACCAGCCCGGTCCCCCAGGCGGCGGCGAGCTTGCCGAGCGCGATCTCGCCCGGCGTGAGCCGGGTGACCTGCAGCGTCGCCAGCGTCCCGCGCTCCCGGTCCCCGTTGACCGACTGCCCGCCGAGCGCCGGGGAGACGAGCAGCGTCAGCACCAGCACCCCGAGCAGGACCCCGCCGAACATGGGGACGCCGGGCTCGCCGTAGGAGGAGGCGTCGCCGTACTCCAGCGCCACCCGGAACAGCAGCCCGAGCCCGTTGACGACCAGGAACCAGACCGCGAGGAGGGTCTTCCAGCGTCCGGTCCGCAGCCGCGTCCTGATCTCCTGCCGCGCCACCAGGCCGACTCCGCGTGCGGTCACGGCGCTCACCTCCGGTCCTCGGTCATCGCGAGATAGGCGGATTCGAGCGCGCTGCCCGCGGGCGCGAGGCCGCTGACGGGCACGCCGGCGGCGACGAGCCTGGCCAGCAGCCCGGCCGCCTCGGCCTCGGTCAGCGGACCGACCTCGGCGCCTCCCGCCGCGTCGGCCGCCCGCGCCCACGGCAGCTCCGGCTCGCCGTCCAGCGCGGCCGCCAGCGGCTCGGGGTCGAGCGAGCGGATCCGCCACCGGACCCGGGCCGACGCGCCGGCGATCTCCGCCATCGCGTGGTCCCCGGCCGTCCGCCCGTGGTCGACCAGGACGACCCTGTCGGCGATCTCCTCCAGCTCGCTGAGGATGTGGCTCGACACGAGCACCGCGGTCCCCTCGGCCGCGAGGGAGCGCAGCAGGTCGCGCAGCTCGATGCGGGACCGCGGGTCGAGGCCGGACGCGGGCTCGTCCAGCAGCAGGACGCGCGGCCGGTGCACGAGGGCCCGCGCCATCCCGAGGCGCTGCTTCTGCCCGCGTGACAGGGCGTGGACGGGCTGTCCGAGACGGTCCTCCAAGTGGACGAGGGTGAGCAGCGCCCTGATCCGGCGCGGGCGCTCCTGCCTGGACAGCCCGTAGGCGTCGGCGAAGAACCCCAGGTACTCGTCCACCGTGAGCTGGTCGTACACGCCGAACGTGTCCGGCATCCAGCCGAGCGCTTCGCGGGCCCGCGCGGGATGGGCGAGCGCGTCGTGGCCCGCGATCCGCACCGTGCCCGCGTCGGGCGCGAGCAGGGTCGCCAGGATGAGCAGCAGCGTCGTCTTGCCCGCCCCGTTGGTCCCGACGAGCGCCGTGACCTGCCCGTACGGGACGGTGAGGTCGAGGCCGCGCAGCGCCTCCACCGCCCCGAAGCGCCGCACCACCCCGCGCGCCTCGATCGCGAGGCCGCCTTCTCCTGCCACCCGTCACCTCCGCCGCCGGGCCGGTCCCGATTCCGATGGGACGCGGCCCGGCGCCGGAGGGTTCAGTCGATTTCGGGTTGTCCGCCCGGACCGGCCGCTATTCGACGGTGACGGACTTGGCGAGGTTGCGGGGCTGGTCGACGTCGTGGCCCTTGGCGGTGGCCAGCTCGCACGCGAAGACCTGCAGCGGGACGGTCGTGACCAGCGGCTGCAGCAGCGTCGGGACGGCCGGGACGCTGATCAGGGTGTCCGCGTACGGCTCGACCGACGCGTCGCCCTCCTCGGCGATCACGATCGTCCGGGCGCCGCGGGCCCGGATCTCCTGGATGTTCGACACGATCTTGTCGTGCAGGACGTCCCGCGCCCGCGGCGGCACGACGACCACGACGGGCAGGTCCTTCTCGATCAGCGCGATCGGGCCGTGCTTCAGCTCCCCGGCGGCGAAGCCCTCGGCGTGCATGTACGCCAGTTCCTTGAGCTTGAGAGCGCCCTCCAGGGCGACCGGGAAGCCGACGTGGCGGCCGAGGAACAGCACGCACCGCTCGCCGGCCAGCGAGCGGGCCAGCTCCCGCACCGGCTCCATGGTCTCCAGGACCTTCTCCACCTTCTCCGGCATCCGTTCGAGGAGCTGGACCATGGCGAAGACCTCGTCGCCCCACTTGGTGCCGCGCACCTGCGCGATGTAGAGGGCGATGAGGTAGACGGCGACGAGCTGGGTGAGGAACGCCTTGGTGGACGCGACCGCGATCTCCGGCCCGGCGTGCGTGTAGAGGACGCCGTCGCACTCGCGGGGCAGCGTGGAGCCGTTGACGTTGCAGATGCCGAGCAGCTTGGCCTTCTGCTCGCGGGCGTGCCGGACGGCCATCAGCGCGTCCATCGTCTCGCCCGACTGGGAGATCGCGATGACCAGCGTCGTCGGGGACAGGATCGGGTCGCGGTAGCGGAACTCGCTGGCCAGCTCGACCTCGCAGGGCAGCCCCGCCCAGTGCTCGATCGCGTACTTGGCGATCAGCCCGGCGTGGTAGGACGTCCCGCACGCCACGATGATGATCTTGTCGACCTCGCGCAGCTCGCGGTCCGGGATGCGCATCTCGTCCAGGTGCAGGCGCCCGTCCGCGCCGATCCGGCCGAGCAGGGTGTCGGCGACGGCGCGCGGCTGCTCGGCGATCTCCTTGAGCATGAAGTAGTCGTAGCCGCCTTTTTCCGCGGCGGACACGTCCCAGTCGACGTGGTACTCCTTCACCTCGGCGGGGCGCCCGTCGAAGTCGGTGACCTTCACGCCCTCGGCGCGCAGCTCGACGATCTGGTCCTGGCCCAGCTCGATCGCGTCCCGGGTGTGCTCGATGAACGCGGCCACGTCGCTGGCGAGGAAGTTCTCCCCGTCCCCGACGCCGACGACGAGCGGGGAGTTGCGGCGCGCCCCGACGACCAGGCCCGGCGAGCCGGTGTGCGTCGCGACCAGCGTGAACGCGCCCTCCAGCCGGCCGCAGACGCGGCGCATGGCGTCGGCGAGGTCGCCGCCGCCCTTCAGCTCGTCCTCCAGCAGGTGGGCGACGGCCTCGGTGTCGGTGTCGGAGCCAAGCCCGTGCCCGGCCTCCTCCAGCTCCGCCCGCAGCTCCGCGAAGTTCTCGATGATGCCGTTGTGGATCACCGCGACGGAGCCGGTGCAGTCGACGTGCGGGTGGGCGTTGCGGTCGTTCGGCGGGCCGTGCGTCGCCCACCGGGTGTGCCCCATGCCGAGCGTCCCGGCGGGCGGGGGCTCCTCCTCCAGGGCGCCGCGCAGGTTCACCAGCTTGCCCGCGCGCTTGGCCGTCGCCAGCTTCCCGTCGGCCAGCACGGCCACTCCGGCCGAGTCGTAGCCGCGGTACTCCAGCCGCGCCAGCCCGTCGACGACCACGTCGAGGGCGGACCGGCCGCCCACGTAACCCACGATTCCGCACATGGCGGCAACTCTATTCGGTACGGCGCACCGGACCTACCTGCGAGGGCCGCCCTGGCATGACGCTAGCGTGGACGACCGGTGGAAACCCGGTGACCGGAACGCAGCCCGGTTACTGTTCAGCCATGACGAGCGGATGGGACAGCGTGCCGAGCCCCTACGTGGAACTCTCCCGTGAGGCCTGGCGCGGCCTGCGCGAGAACACCCCGCTCCCGCTCACGCCCGGTGAGCTGGACGCCCTGCGCGGCCTGCGCGACCCGATCGACATCACCGAGGTCGAGGAGGTCTACCTGCCGCTGTCCCGGCTGCTCAACCTGTTCTTCCTGTCGGACGGGCGGCTGCGCGACACCGTCAGCGGCTTCCTCGGCGGCGAGGTGCGGCCCACCCCGTTCATCCTCGGCGTGGCGGGCAGCGTCGCGGTCGGCAAGTCCACCACGTCCCGGCTGCTGCGCACGCTCCTCGCGCGCTGGCCGGAGCACCCGAGCGTGGAGCTGGTCACAACCGACAGCTTCCTGTACCCGAACGCCGTTCTGGCCGAGCGCGGGATCATGGACCGCAAGGGGTTCCCCGAGTCCTACGACCGCCGCGCCCTCGTCCGCTTCGTGTCGGCGATCAAGTCGGGCGCGGCGGAGGCGTCGATCCCGGTGTACTCGCACCTGGAGTACGACATCGTCCCGGGCGCGACGCAGACCGTCCGGCGCCCCGACATCCTGATCGTCGAGGGCCTCAACGTGCTGCAGGCGCCCCCGCCCGGCACCCTGGGCGTATCCGACTTCTTCGACTTCTCCATCTATGTGGATGCGCGGGTCGAGGACATCCGGCAGTGGTACATCGACCGGCTCTTCGCGCTGCGCCGCACCGCCTTCACCGACCCGCGCTCCTACTTCCACAAGTACGCCCGCGACCTGGACGAGGACGAGACCGCCGCGTTCGCCCAACGCGTCTGGCGCGACGTCAACGAGATCAACCTCGTCTCCAACATCCTCCCGACCCGCGCCCGCGCCACCCTCGTCCTCCACAAGGACAAACAGCATAGTGTTCAACGGATCCGACTCCGTCGGATCTGATTTCTCTCCTCCTTCGGGCCTGGCGGCCCTCCATCGTCGAGAAATCTGCGATCGCTGGCATCGCTCCGGCTCGCCTTGCGGCTCGCTGCGCGATCAGATTCTCGCTTCGCTCGAATCTGCCTTCGGACGCGATCGCGGCCCTTCGGGTTGTTGCGTGGTGGCGGTGGTGGCTGAGGTCAGCGGGTCCAGGGGCCTGTTATGGCGAACGTGGTGCCTGGGGTGTAGACGTTCACGTACATCGTGCGCTCGTCGGGGGAGAACGTGACTCCGGCGAACTCGCCCCACTCCGGCTCGGTCTCCGTGCCGATGTTCTGGCTGTTGCGGGCCATCGGGTAGACCGTGCGGCGACGGGAGACGCCGAAGACATGCTGGGCGCCGTTGCCGTCCTCGCACACCATCAGGCCGCCCTGCGGCGCCAGGCAGATGTTGTCGGGCGACTCTCCGGGCTTCTCGACGTCGGTGTCCGGGCCGAACACGATGACGAGGGTGAGCCGGCGGTGGCGCGGCTCGTAGGACCACACCTGCCCGAAGTGGTCGGCCTGGGAGCCGTCCTTCTTCTTCGCGAAGCTCGACACGAAGTAGACGCGGTCGCCGCCCCAGTAGCAGCCCTCCAGCTTCTGGGCGTGGGTGATGCCGCCGGACCCGAAGTCCTGGAACCGGATCGGCGTCTGCGCCGCGAGCGGGTCGGGCACCTTCTTCCACTCGACGTGGTCGAACACGGTGCCGGGCTCCTGCACGACCGACAGGTCCGGGACGCCCGGAACGCACAGCGCCTCCAGCCGTCCGCCGGCCCGCAGGCTGCCGAAGCCGCCGCGCGGCCGCTTCGGGTGGAACCGGTAGAACAGCCCGAACGGCTTGTCGAAGGCGTCCTCGGTCTCGTAGACGGTCCCGTCGCGCGGGTCGACGGCGATCGCCTCGTGCTGGAACCGCCCCATCGCGGTCAGCGGCTCGGGGTCGGTGCGGCCCTGGTCGTACGGGTCGACCTCGAAGATGAACCCGTGGTCCTTGGTGTAGTTCCCGGTGCCGGCCTTGTCCTCGGTCTCCTCGCAGGTCAGCCACGTGTGCCACGGGGTGGGACCGCCCGCGCAGTTGACGGCCGTCCCGGCGATGGCGACGCGCTCGGTGTGCACGCGCCCGGCGGCGTCGACCTCCAGCGCGGTGCAGCCGCCGAGGCCGCCCGGGTCGTAGGTGACGCCCTCGACCGCCGGCACCCGGTGCTCGGCGGTCGGCCGGTTCTCGTGGTTGCGGACGAGCCACGTGCGGCCCCGGCGGCCGGGGAAGGCCGCCATCCCGTCGCAGTGGCTCGGCACCGGGCCCTCCCCCGAGCGCAGCGGCTCGCCCTCGCGGGACAGGACGGTGTAGCGGAAGCCGCGCGGCAGGTCCAGCAGCCCCTTCGGGTCGGGCACGAGGGGCCCGTACCCGTCGTGGCCGCCGGTCGGGGCGGCGGACGCGCTTCCGGCGAACAGCTGCTCCACGGCTCCGGTGAAGGCGATCCCCGCCCCCACCGCACCCGTCCTTGCGAGGAGCTGGCGGCGCGAAACTGTCATGAGCACACTCCCTGATGGATCGTTACAAGATCCCCTCGCCCGTTGTAACACGCGTCACATCGATTGTGAACCGACCCGGCCCGGGACCCGGCCGAACCGGGCGTCGCGGGCGTGCGTCTGACGATCGATACTGTCCGTGCCTGCCGTGAAACTGGAGCGATGACCGACATTCCCGGCGTCGAGGACGCCCCCGAAAGCGCGCTGCCCCGCCTGCTCGTCGAACCGCCATGGAAGCGTCGCCGCCCCGCGAGTGCCGAACCGGTCGTTCTGAAGGGGTTGAAGCGGCCCAAGACGCCCACCGTGGAGTCCTGGCCGCCCGGGTTGCGGGACGAGTGGGCGAAGACCCCGCACATGTTCCCGAAGGCGTACGAGCCCTTCCCCGAGGAGCCCGACTGGAAGGCGCTGGCCGAGCGGTTCCGCAGTGGCGAGATGCTGGAGTCCCCGCGGGGCGGAGACCGGCGCCGCGGCTACTACTGGCTGGTGATGCAGGGTCCTGACGACCTCGCCGAAGAGCTTCTCGCCGACGAGCGCTACTACGACGACTGGAACAGCTACGTAGACGTGGTCCCGGTGAAGCACTTCACCGCGCGTCGCGGCCTCGCCGCCCACCGGCTGCTGCTCCACGCGGCGAAGTGTCACATCTCCTGCGCGGCGGCGCTCGTCCCGTTCCTGGACGACGCCACCGCGCAGATCATGATCGGCGCGCTCGGCCGGGTCGACGAGGCCGCGCGGCTCTGGTTCACCTGGCACGGCGCCGGGGCGGCCCCGTTCGTGATCCCCGAGGCGCTGCGCAAGCCCGGCCCCAAGCGCACGAAGGCCGAGCAGGGCCTCACGCTGATCGCCCGCGAGCACGGCAGCGGCTGCCTCGTGGACGCGGCGCGGGGGTACGGCGAAGAGGTGGTCGCGGCGATCGAGGCGCTGCGCACCGACCCGCTGGACCAGTATCCCGACGATCTCCCGGAATGGGACGAGGAGACGGTTCGCAAGCTGCCGCGGCTCCTGCTGCGCGGCCGCGACCGGGCGCTGCCGGTGGAGGCCGCCCGGCACTTCGTGACGATGCTGCTGATCTCCACGCAGGAGGACCCGTACCCGGGGTGCGAGCAGGTCGTCGAGCTGTGCGACCCGGAGTCCCTGGCCGAGTTCGCGCTGGCCCTCAGCGTCCACGACCGGGGCAGCGGGCTGTGGGCGTCGCAGGGCGTGCAGTACGCCCTGCGGCGCTTCGGCGACGCCGCCGCGGCCGCCCGGCTGACCGACCGGATGGTGCGCTGGGACAACTACTACACCTGGACGTTCAAGGGGTGGACGGCGCTCGACGTCCTCATGGCGATCGACATGCCCGCCGACGACAAGCTGCGCCATCTGGACCGCATCGTCCGGCGGGGCGCCGACGCCAAGCACCTGCGGCCCCGCGCGCAGGGCCGGCTGAACGCCGCCGCCCGGGAGCGGGGGCTGACCTCCGAGCAGCTGGCGGACCTGCTCGTCCCCGACCTCGGCCTGGACGCCGATGGCTCGATGACGCTCGACTACGGCACGCGCCGCTTCGTCGTCGGCTTCGACGAGCAGCTCAAGCCCTTCGTGGCCGACGAGGACGGCAAGCCCCGCAAGACGCTGCCGAAGCCGGGCGTCAGGGACGACGAGAAGCTCGCGCCGCTCGCCTACCAGCGGTTCGCCGACCTGAAGAAGGAGGCACGGGCGGTCGCCGCCGACCAGATCAAGCGGCTGGAGAAGGCGATGGTCGCCGGGCGCTCCTGGACGCCCGAGGAGTTCCGCTCGGTCTTCGCGGGGCACCCGCTGATGCGCCACATCGCGCGCCGCCTGGTGTGGTCGGCGGGCGGGGCCGCGTTCCGGGTCGCCGAGGACGGCACGCTCGCCGACGTCCACGACGACGAGTTCGTCCTCCCGCAGGACGCCCGCGTGACGCTCCCGCACCCGGTCCTTCTCGGGGCGGACACCGTGGCGGCCTGGGCGTCGGTCTTCGGGGACTACGAGATCCTCCAGCCGTTCCCGCAGCTCGGACGTCCCGTCTACGAGCTGGAGGACGGCGAGCGCGACGCCGCCCGGCTGGCCCGCTTCGAGGGGATCACCGCCCATTTCGGCAAGTTCATGGGCATGACGTCCCGCGGCTGGGAGCTGGGCGACAAGGAGACCGGCGGGTTCCGCCGCCAGGTCAACCTGATCACCCCGGACGAGCGGCACGTGATGGTCGCGTTCGAGCCCGGCATCCGCGTCCTGAGCCCGGAGGAGTTCGCGGAGCAGAGGATCGAGCGCGTCATGCTGATGACCGGCCGCTACTCCGGGAAGGCGCATCCGTTCGGCGCGCTCGACCCGGTCACCGCGTCCGAGATGCTCGCCGAGCTGACCCGCCTCACCGCCTGACCCGCGGACCGGCGCCTTCCGTCCACCGATCGGTGGACGGAAGGTTCCACCGGTCGAGGCTCATGCGCGCCGGGGCGCCGCGGCCAGCATTTCCGGTATGACGGATCTACTCGTACGCATGGCCCGGTGGAGCGCCGGGCACCCCTGGCGCGGCATGGCGGCCTGGCTGCTGTTCGTGGTTCTGTGCCTCGGCGTCGGCGTCGCGGCCGGCGGGCACGCGGCCACGACCGAGGACTTCCGGATCGGCGAGGCCGGCCGGGGAGAGACGATCGCCGCCGAGGGCGGGCTCCAGCAGCGGCCCGTCGAGCACGTGCTGGTCACCGGCGGGGGCGCGGCCGCCGACGCGGCGGCGCGGGACGCCGCCGCGCGGATGGGGCGGCTGCCCGAGGTCGCGTCGGTGTCCGCGCCCGTGAGGTCGAAGGACGGCTCGGCGGTCCGCGTCGACGTGACGTTGAAGGGCTCCGAACTCCAGGGCAAGGAGCACGTCGAGCCGCTGCGGGCCCAGACCGCCGCGGTCCGGGCCGCGCACCCGGACGTGAGGGTGGAGGAGACCGGCGGCCCGTCCATCAGCAAGGGCGTGGGCGAGCTGCGCGACGACGACCTCGCCCGCACGGAGATGATCGCGTTGCCGATCACCCTGCTCACGCTGCTGCTGGTGTTCGGCTCGTTCGCGGTGGCGGTCGTGCCGGTGGTGCTCGCGCTGACCTCGATCGCGGCGGCGATCGGCCTGTCGATGCTCGCCTCGCACGTCTTCCCGGACGCCGGGGTCGGCGCCAGCGTCATCCTGCTGATCGGCATGGCGGTCGGCGTCGACTACACCCTCTTCTACCTCAAGCGGGAGCGGGAGGAGCGGGCCCGCTCGGGCGGCCGGCTGGACGCGCGGGCCGCCGTGGAGACCGCCGCGGCGACGTCGGGCCGCTCGGTGGTGGTGTCCGGGCTGGCGGTCGCCGCGTCCAGCGCGACCCTCTACCTGGCCGACGACGTGATCTTCTCCTCGATCGCGACCGCGGCGATCGTCGTCACGCTGATCGCCGTGGTCAGCTCCCTGACCGTCCTGCCGGCGGTGCTCGCCAAGCTCGGCGGATGGGCGGAGCGGCGGGCCGTCCGGCGCGGCCGGACGCCGAAGCCGCCGCGGACGGGCGGCGGCCGGATCACCCGGGCGATGCTGCGTCCCACCGGAAGGCACCCGGCCGCGACGCTGGCCGTGGCGGTGACCGCGATGCTCGCGCTGACCGCGCCGCTGCTGAGCATCGACCTCACCGACATGGGCCGCGACAGCCACCCGCGCGAGATCCCGGCGATGCGGACCTACGACCGGCTGAACGCGGCGTTCCCGGAGCTCAAGGCCATGCACCAGATCGTCGTCAAGGCCGACGCCCGACGCGCGGACGAGGTGACCGCGTCCCTGCGCGCCCTGGCGGAACGGGCCGAGGGCGACCCCCTGCTCGCCGGGACGTCCGAGCTGCGCACCTCCCCGGACGGTCGGATCAGCCTGCTCGAACTCGCGGTGCCGCACCACGTGAGCACCGACGCCGCGCGGCGTTCCCTGGAGCGGGTCCGCGGCGAGTACGTCCCGGAGACCGTCGGGAAGCTCGGCGTCGAGACCGCCGTGACCGGAGACGTGGCCCGCTACGCCGACTACCCCGAGCACCAGGAGAGCAGGCTTCCGTTCGTCATCGGGGCGCTGCTGCTGGTGACGTTCGCGATGACCGTGTGGGCGTTCCGCTCGGTGGTCCTCGGGCTGATCGGGGTGCTGCTGAACCTGCTGTCGGCCGGTGCCTCGCTCGGCCTGCTCACCCTCGTCTTCCAGGGGACGTGGGCCGAGGGGCTGCTCGGCTTCACCTCCACCGGCTCGGTCGGCTCCCGCGTCCCGCTCTTCCTGCTGGTGATCCTGTTCGGGCTGTCGATGGACTACCAGGTGTTCGTGATCAGCCGGATCCGGGAGGCGGCGCTGCGCGGCGTCCCGACCCGGCAGGCGGTGCTGGACGGGGTCGGCGGCTCGGCGAGCGTGGTGACCAGCGCCGCGTTCGTCATGGTCACGGTGTTCGCCGGCTTCGCCACCGTCCACATCATGGAGCTGAAGCAGATGGGCTTCGCGCTGGCCGTGGCGGTGCTCCTGGACGCGGCCGTCATCCGGATCACGGTCCTGCCCGCCCTGATGCTGCTGCTCGGCGACCGGTGCTGGTGGCCCGGCCGGCGGCATCGTCCCGGCGCCGCCCGGACGGCGGACGGCGCGAGCGCGCCCCTGCCGCAGAACATAGGCTGACCGGCATGGTGCAGCCCGGTGAACGTCCCCAGGTGCGGGCGCTCCGCAGGTGGTACGCCGCCGCCTGGATCATGTTCGGACTGGTCCCGCCCGCCCTCGCGGTGGCCGACCAGCCGGACGACACCAGAGCCGCCACGCTGGCGCTGCTGACCGCGCTGGGGCTCTGCTACCCGATCACCGAGACGTTCCCCGGGAACCCGGCGGTCCGCCGGAACACCTTCCTGGCCGCGCTGATCGGGGGGATCGGCGCCGTCTCCTACCTGATGGGCGGCGCCGCGTCCCTGCTCATCACGTCCCTCCCGCACTTCTGGATCCTCGCGGGGACCCCGCGGCGCGCGGTGCTGCTCAGCGGCGCCGCCGCCGCGGCCGCGGTCGCCGGAGACGCCCTCCACAACGCCCCGGACGGGGAGCCGCTCACCGGCAACTCGATCGCCGCGCTCATCGGATACGCGGCGGGCGTCCTGTTCGGGCTGTGGATGCAGCGGGTGGTCGGGCAGCACGACGAGCGCGCCCGGCTCCTCGAAGCCGACCTGGCCGAGGCCGAGCGGCGGCTCGCCGAGGCGCAGCGCCGGCAGGGCGCCGCCGACGAGCGCGAACGCATCGCCCGCGAGATCCACGACACGCTCGCGCAGGGGTTCGCGTCCATCGTCGTCCTGGCGGAGGCGGCTCGCGACGGCCTGCGCTCCGACCCGGACCGCAGCGGCCGCCAGCTCGTCTCGATCGAGCAGACGGCGCGGGAGAACCTCGCCGAGGCGCGCGTCCTCGTCGGGGCGGCGTCGCAGGACAGCGTCGCCCCCGCCTCGGTCGCCCGGACCCTGCGCCGCACCCTCGACCGGTTCGCCGAGGACACCGGGCTCACCGTCCACGCCGAGCTGCCCGACGTCGAGTGCGACCAGACGACCCGGATCGCGCTGCTGCGCTGCACGCAGGAGTCGCTCGCCAACGTCCGCAAGCACGCCGCCGCGTCCACGGTCGGCGTCGTGCTCGAACGGCACCCGCACGGCGTCGAGCTGGAGATCACCGACGACGGGCGCGGGTTCGCGGTGGCCGGGTCGCGCGGCTTCGGCCTCGACGGCATGCGCCGCCGCCTCGCCGAACTCGGCGGCGAGCTCACCGTGACCAGCTCCCCCGGCGAGGGCACCCGGATCCTCGCCATGATCCCCGCGAGGGCGTGAGATGACCGCGAAACTCAGGATCATCGTGGTGGACGACCACACGGTCATGCGCGCGGGCGTCGTCGCACTGCTGGCCGCCGAGCCCGGCATCGAGATCGTCGGCGAGGCGGACGACGGCCGCGCGGCGATCGACCTGGCCGAGCGCCTGCGGCCCGACGTCGCGCTGCTCGACCTGCGGATGCCGGTGCTGGACGGCGTCGCGGCCACCGCCGAACTCGCCCGGCTCGGCACCCGCGTCCTCGTCCTCACCACCTACGACACCGACACCGAGATCGAGCGCGCGATCGAGGCCGGGGCCATCGGCTACCTGCTCAAGGACACCACCCGCGACCAGCTGGTCGGCGCCATCCGGGCGGCGGCGCGCGGGGAGACCGTCCTCGCGCCGCGCGTGGCCGAGAAGCTCGTCGCCCGGATGCGCCGCCCGGAGCCGGCCGCGCTGACCGCCCGGGAGATCGAGGTCCTCCGGGCGGTCGCCGACGGCCTGTCCAACGCCGAGATCGGGCGGCGGCTCGTCATCGCGGAGGCGACCGTCAAGACGCACCTGCTCCGCGTCTTCGCGAAGCTGGACGTCGGCGACCGCACGCACGCCGTCGTCGTCGCCATGGACCGCGGTCTGCTCTCCCGCTAGCCGCGCTCCCCTAGTCGGCGCTGGCGACGGGCAGGGAGCGGAGCCGGAAGGTGGCGAGGAACGCCGCGACGAGCGTGACCGCGACCAGCAGCCCGATCGCCACCGGAAGGTCCACGGTCGACCTCACCGGCGACGCGTCGGTGAGCGCGTCCGTCACCGACAGGCACCACTGCTGGATCGACGCCGACTTGGCGCCCGGCGCGAAGTTGCCGAGCAGCGACTCCCACACCAGCGCGTACAGCAGGCCGATCGTGACGGCGTTGCGACTGGCGACGGCCAGCGCGACGAACACCGCGCTGTAGACGACGCCGCCGATCAGCACGCCGATCGCGAACGCGGGCGTCAGCTGCGCGGTCGTCCCCGTGAGGATCAGCCCCGCCAGCGCCGTCGGCACCGCCGCGAACGCCGTCACCAGGACGATCGCCACGACAAGCTTCGTCAGCACGATCACCTCGCGCGGAACCGGCTTGGTCAGCACGTACATGATCTGGCCGTCGTCGATCTCCGGGCCGATCACCCCGGTCCCGGCGATCAGCGCGAGCAGCGGCAGCAGCGTCGCCAGGCCGAACTTCTGCAGGATGTTCGCCGAGACGTCCAGGTCGTCGTTGCCGGTCACCTTGAGCGCCGCCGCCAGCACCAGCAGGAGCAGCGGCAGCCCCAGCAGGAGCAGCGCGCGCTTGCGTCCGAGCATCGCCCGGAACGTGATCATCGCGATCGTGCCATTCATCGGGCCACCAGGTAGGAGAAGACGCTTTCGAGGGACTCGTCGGCCGGGGAGACCTCCCACAGGCGCACGCCGGCGTCCCGGGAGACCTGCGGCAGCAACCAGGTGAAGCGCTGGAAGTCGACCGCCTCGACCTGCAGGCCCTTGTCGGTGAGCTGGACGCTGCGGGCCGACCCGTCGGCGATGACGGCGGCGGCGAGCCGCCGGTCGTCGGACGAGCGGACCAGGAAGATGTGCGGCCGGTCGGTCATCAGCCGCCGGATCTTGCGGAAGTCGCCGGACGCCGCGTGCCGCCCCGCCACGATCACCTCGATGTGGCTGGCGAGCCGCTCCACCTCCTCCAGGATGTGCGAGGAGAACAGGATCGTGCGGCCCTCGGCGGCCATCCGCTGGATGAGGTCCATCAGCTGGAGCCGCTGCCGCGGGTCCATGCCGTTGAACGGCTCGTCCAGCAGCAGCACGGGCGGGTCGTGCACCAGCGCCGACGCCATCTTGATGCGCTGCTTCATGCCCTTGGAGTAGTTGCCGATGGGGCGCCCGGCCGCGTAGTCCATCTCCACCAGGCCGATGGCACGGCGGGCGGCCGCGCGCGGCTCGGGCAGCTTGTGCAGCTTGGCCATCGCGAGGATGAACTGCTCGCCGGTGAGGAAGTCGTAGGCGGACTCCCGCTCGGGCACGAGCCCGAGGCTGCGGTAGATGCCCGGGTTGCGCCAGATCGGCTTCCCGTCCAGCGTGACGGAGCCGGACGACGGCGCGAGGAACCCGCCCATCATGTGGATGAGCGTCGACTTGCCCGCCCCGTTCGGCCCGAGGAGCCCCGTGACGCCCGGCCCGACCTTCATCGTCACGCCGTTGACGGCGACGACGTTCCCGTACCACCGGGACACGTTCTCCAGAATGAGCTCACTCATGTCTTCCTCCATGTGGGGGGGCGACCCCCCACACCCCCCGGTTCGCTTCGCTCATCCGTACTCCCCGTGGGGGGGCGACCCCCCACACCCCCCGGTTCGCTTCGCTCATCAAGAGAGGCCCGCCTTCCGGAACCTGCGGTAGAGCACCGCGATCGAGCCGACGACGATCAGGACGCACACCGCGAGGGCGACCACCCCGCCGGCGACTCCGGACGGGACCCCGGCGGACGACGACTGGGCGCCCAGCAGCCGCACCTGGACGATGTCGACCAGGTTGAACGGCGTGAACAGCCCCGCCCAGCCCTGGAGCGTGAAGTTCGTCTGCGCCTCGGCGATTCCCTGGACGGCCCCGACGAACGCCGCGCTGATCATGTAGACGGCGATGACCGCCGCGACCCCGAAACCGCGCCGCGGGGTGAACGCCGCGACCACCATCCCGATGGCGGCCAGGACGAGCGCGAACAGCACGCAGCCGACGAGCGCGCCGAGGTACTTCAGCAGCTGCTCGCCGGAGTCCGGCATCTTGGAGATCAGGCCGCCCACGTACAGGACGGTGACCGGCACCGCCATCAGCGCGAACAGCGCGGTCGCCATCGCGGCGGCCTTCGCCAGCACGAAGTCGAGATGGCCGACGGGGCGCGAGAAGTACAGCGGGATGACGTGGAAGCGCACCTCCCGCGAGGCCAGCACCGGCGCCTGCGTGGCCAGGAAGATCGCCACGATGACCTGCATGATGTTGGCGTAGGAGGAGTAGCGGAACAGCGCGTCCTCCTGCTTGGTGAACGCGAACGCCGCGACCGACCCGGCGGCCGGCAGCAGCATGATCGCCCCCAGCAGGAACGGCATCACCTTCGCCCGCGCGGGACGGCCGAGGCCGTAGGCGGCGCGCAGGTTGTGCACGTACAGCGACCGCAGCACGTACGCGCGGCCGTTGCGGCGCCCCTGGTAGTGCCGGTAGCCGATGTCGTGGATCGTGCTGGTGCTCATCGCGGCGCTCCCTGCTGCACGTCTCCGGGCTGCGCGCCGCCGGGCTCGACCCCCGCGGCCGGGGCCTGCGGGGCGGGCGGCGTCTGGAAGACCTCTTCGATGTGGTGGCGGCGTTGCTCCATCCGGATCAGCCGGAGCCCGAGCTCGGCGACGCCGTCGCGGACCAGGTCGTAGGTCTGCTCGCCGGCGATGTCCACGACGAGGAACCGGCCCTCCGGACGGACGGCCACGCCCTGGTCGTAGAGGTGCTGCCCGAGCGTGTCGCGCCCCTCGTCCACCTCGACGGTGAGCACGCCGCTCTCGGCCGTGTACGCCTCGACGGCCTGGGAGCGCAGCAGCTTCCCGCCGTCGACGATGACGACGTGCTCGCAGACCCGCTCCAGCTCGCCCAGCAGGTGCGAGGTGACCAGGACGCTGATCCCGAACTCGGTGCCGATCCGGCGGATCAGGTCGAGCATCTCGTCGCGTCCGGCCGGGTCGAGGCCGTTGGTGGGCTCGTCCAGGAAGACGAGCTTCGGGTCGTGGACGAGGGCCTGCGCGAGTTTCACCCGCTGGCGCATCCCCGTCGAGTAGCCGCCGATGGGACGGTAGCGCTCCTCGTACAGGCCGACGTGCCGCAGCGTGTCGGCGGCGCGCTCGCGGGCCGCGGTCGGCGGCAGCCCGCACATCCGGGCCATGTGCACGACGAACTCGGTCGCGGACACGTCCGGCGGCAGGCAGTCGTATTCGGGCATGAACCCGACGCTCTCCCGGATCCGCAGGCCCTCGCGCGCGATGTCGAGGCCGAGCACGGTCGCGGTCCCGGAGGTGGGCGGCAGCAGCCCGAGGAGGATCTTGATGAGCGTCGACTTGCCGGCGCCGTTGGCGCCGACCAGGCCGACGACTCCGGGCTCGACGGCCACGGAGAGGTCGTCCAAGGCGGTCACCCGGGGGAACCTCATCGTCAGGCCCTGGGTGGCGATGATGGGCATACCGTCGAACCTAGCGGCTGGCCCCGCATGGCACGTCACCCTCAAGGGCGATCAGGGGCAGCCTTTGGTCCGATGCCGGAGGCGACCTAAGTCCCCCTCATCGCGTTCCTTCGGCCGCGGTGCCGCAGCACGACGGCCCACACGGCCCGCTGCAGGAGCAGGGTCAGCGTCCCCGCGATGATCATTCCGGCGACGTTCACGCCCAGCTGGAGCAGCGACCCGTTGATCTCGCTGCCGTGCTTGAGCGCCATCGCGACCGCGAGGTTGCCCGCCGCCGGCACGGTGGTGACCGAGATGAAGACCCCGACCAGCGCCGACGACTTGCCCGCGGTGAGCGACAGCACGCCCGCGGCGCCGGCGAGCAGCGCGACGATGAACGACCAGCGGTCCGGGCTGTAGATGAACGCGGTGAGCGGGCGTTCGTCCGGCAGGCGGTCCAGCTCGATCACCCCGGTCCACCGGGCGACCAGCGCGCACACGTAGGTGACGGCGATCGCCACGGCGAAGCCGATGACCAGCGCCCGGATCGCGTGCACGATGCGTCCGGGCTGGAGCCGGACGAGCCCGTAGCAGATCGCCGCGATGGCCGCGAACTCCGGTCCGAGGACCATGGCGCCGACCACCAGCACCGGCGAGTCGATCAGCGCCGCGATCGCGGCGAGCTGCGTGGCGAGCACGAGGAACGCCACGAACGACCAGGTCAGCGCGGTTCCCTCGCTGACCTGCCGGTCCAGCTCCTCCCAGACGACGGCGTCGTCGCCGTGCCCCGGAGCCAGGTCCTTGGCCACCTCGGCGCGGTCCGACAGCGTCAGGTCGACCTTGTCGAGGGCGATCGACCCGTCCCGGTCGACGTCGAGGGCGCGCAGCGCGTCCAGCACCTCGTTGGCCGACTCGCGGGCGATGTCGGCGGTGACGAGGTCGCCGCGCGGGGCCCGGGCGGCGCCCTCGATCACGACGACGTTGGTGGCGCCGGCGCAGCCCGCCAGCTCCTTGCAGACCGCTTCCGTGCGGTCGGCCGGAACGATCGCTCTCAGATGCAACACGGGCCAATCGTGCCGTAAGCGTCGCGGTGGTGGGTCACGAGCCCGGCCGGAGGAAGCCCAGGCCAGAATGTTTGATCGATTATTTGCCTTCAAGTTGGCAAAAACGCCCAGAAACTCCCCCCAGGACGGTGAAGTCATGAAACAGGCGCCGGTGCTGTTGAAGGCCGCGCGGACGGCCGCGGCGGGCCTCGCGCTCGCCGTCCCGCTGGCGACGGCGGGCTGCGAGGGCGATGTGGGCCTCTCGGAGTCGGGATCGCCCTCGTCCGGCTCGACCAAGCCCGCCTCCGGCGACGAGGCCAAGGCCCGCAAGAACCTGTCCGGGCTCCGGATCGCGTCCGAGGGTGATCGCGGCGGCTACCGGCGCGACCGGTTCGGCACACGCTGGAAGGACACCGACCACAACGGCTGCGACCAGCGCAACGACGTCCTCGCCCGCGACCTGACGAAGGTCGAGAAGAAGGGCCGCTGCATCGTGCTCGCCGGGAAGCTGGACGACCCCTACAGCGGCAAGCAGATCGCCTTCGAGAAGAAGGACGCCGCCGAGGTCCAGATCGACCACGTCTACCCGCTCGCCCTCGCCTGGCGGATGGGCGCGTCCCGCTGGAGCGAGGACAGGCGCGAGCAGTTCGCCAACGACCACGACAACCTGCTCGCCGTCTGGGGCGTGCCCAACCGGGACAAGAGCGACTCCGGCCCCGGCGAGTGGAAGCCCCAGAAGGGGTTCCAGTGCGTCTACGCGATCAAGTACGTCGCGGTCGCGAAGAAGTACTCCCTGCCGGTGACGCGCTCCGACCACGACGCGCTCCAGGACTTCCTCGCCCGCTGCTGACCGCCGCACCACCGACGGGCCACACCACCGACCGGCGCTGCCGTTGACCGGCAGTGCCATCGGACGGCGGTGCCGCCGAAGGGCGGTGGCACTGACCGGCGGTGCCCTGGGCCGGTAGTGCCGTCGGACGGCGGTGCTGCCGGTGGGCCGTAGGCTCGTGCCATGAGCGAAGCGCGCGGCGAGGACGCCGAGAAGGACGTGGAGAGCGCCGGGCAGGAGCGGCCGCGGGTGCGGACGGAGCGGGGCGTGGGGGCGCGGGCGACCGGTGCGGAGGTGACCGGCGCGTCCGCGACCGGCCTCACGCTGCGGGCCGGGAACGGGCTCGGCTCCCTGGCGCTCGGGGCCATGGCCCTCGGCGCCGTCGCGGTCGGCGCGGTCGCGATCGGCAGGCTCGTCGTGAAGCGGGCGGTCGTCGACCACCTCCAGGCCGGGACCGTCGAGATCAGGCACCTGAAGGTCGGCCGGCTGGAGATCGACGAGCGTTAGCCGGGCGGGCCCGTGCCCGTCCGGCCGTGCGCGTCCGGCTAGCCGAGGGTCGCGCGGACCACGCCGGCGAGGTGCTCGGCCACCGACTGGGCCTGCGTCTCGGAGGCCGCCTCCACCATCACGCGCACCATCGGCTCGGTGCCGCTCGGGCGGATCAGGACGCGGCCGGTGTCGCCGAGGTCGGCCTCGGCGGCGGAGACGGCGACGGCCAGCTCGGGAGAGGTCTTGGCACGGTCCTTGTCGACGTCCTTGACGTTGATGAGGACCTGCGGCAGCCGCGTCATCACCTTGGCCAGCTCGTCGAGCGGGCGACCGCGGCGCACCATCGCGGCGAGCAGGTGCAGGCCGGTGAGGACGCCGTCCCCGGTCGTCGCGTGGTCCAGCATGATGACGTGGCCGGACTGCTCGCCGCCGAAGCCGAAGCCGCCCTCCTTCATCGCCTCCAGGACGTACCGGTCGCCGACCGCCGTCTCCACGACGGTGATGCCCGCCTCGCGCATGGCCAGCTTGAAGCCGAGGTTCGACATCACGGTCGCGACCACCGTGTCGGCGGCGAGGGCTCCGGCCTCCCGCAGGTCCAGGGCCAGGATCGCCATGATCTGGTCGCCGTCGACGACCTCGCCGCCCGCGGTCACCGCCAGGCACCGGTCGGCGTCGCCGTCGTTGGCGATGCCGGCGTCCGCGCCGTGCTCGCGGACGGCGCGCTGCAGCGCCTCCAGGTGCGTGGAGCCGCAGCCGGAGTTGATGTTCAGCCCGTCGGGGGCCGTGCCGATCGTGATGACCTCGGCCCCCGCGCGGCGCAGCGCCTCCGGGGCGACGTCGCTGGACGCGCCGTTGGCGCAGTCGATCACGACGCGCAGGCCGTCCAGCGACACCGGGACCGTGGTCAGCAGGTGCGCGACGTACTGCTCGACCGCGCCGTGCGCCTCCCGGACGCGGCCGACGCCCGCTCCGGTCGGCGGCTTCCACGCCTCGCCGAGCCGCGCCTCGACGCGGTCCTCCAGCTCGTCGGGGAGCTTGTAGCCGCTGCGGTCGAAGAACTTGATCCCGTTGTCGGGGGCCGGGTTGTGCGAGGCCGACAGCATCACGCCGAGGTCGGCGTCCAGGGCGTGGGTCAGGTGCGCCACCGCGGGCGTCGGCAGGACGCCGAGGCGCAGCACGTCCACCCCGGCGCTCGCGAGGCCCGCCACGACGGCGGCCTCCAGGAACTCGCCCGAGGCGCGGGGGTCGCGGCCGACCACCGCGACCGGGCGGTGCCCCTTGAACGCGCCCTGCTCCCCCAGCACCCGCGCCGCCGCGACGGACAGGTCCATGGCGAGCGGGGCGGTCAGGTCTCGGTTGGCGAGTCCGCGCACGCCGTCGGTCCCGAACAGACGAGCCACAGTTCAACTCCCGATCAGAGAGAAGGTTCCGGAAAACAGGGAGAGGACACCCGGAAAAGCGGACGAGCCGCCGCACCCGGGTGCGCCGGCCGTACGGCCGGCTGCGGAGAAGCCACGGGGTGCGACGGCTCGTGCCGTCGATCAACGCTTGCTGTACTGCGGAGCCTTGCGGGCCTTCTTGAGTCCGGCCTTCTTGCGCTCGGGCACCCGCGCGTCGCGGGTGAGGAAGCCGGCCTTCTTCAGCGCCGGGCGGTGCTCGATGTTCGCGAACTGCAGCGCGCGGGAGATGCCGAGGCGCAGCGCGCCGGCCTGGCCGGTGGTGCCGCCGCCGTTCACGCGCGCGAGCACGTCGAACTGGCCCTCCAGGCCCAGCAGCACGAACGGCTCGTTCACGATCTGCTGGTGCACCTTGTTCGGGAAGTACTGGTCCAGGGTGCGGCCGTTGATCTTCCACTGGCCGCTGCCGGGGACGATGCGGACCCGCGCGATGGCCTGCTTGCGGCGGCCGGTGCCGGCCGCGGGGCCGGTGGCGACCGGCTGGCCGAGGTAGCTCTCGCCGGCGGCCTCGGGGGTCTCGGTGCTGTACTCGGAGGGCGCTTCCTCGTACGAGTCGATCTCGGCGGCCTGCTCGGCGCCGGTGGTGTCGTCCACGGTTCTCCTTGGGGTGTTCTAGCCAGGGCGGCTGGCCCGTCAGGCGGGTGCCCCGGCGGCCTCTGCTTCCGGGTCGCGCACGATCGGCTCGTGCGCGGGCGTCACTTCTTGATCTGGCTGACCTGGGTGATCTCGAACGGGACCGGCTTCTGCGCCTGGTGCGGGTGGTCCGGCCCGGCGTAGACCTTCACCTTGCCGAACATCTTCCGGCCGAGGGAGTTCTTGGGCAGCATGCCCTTGATCGCCTTCTCGACGGCCCGCTCGGGGTGCTTGGCCAGCAGGTCGCCGTAGCTCACCGAGCGCAGACCGCCCGGGTAGCCGGAGTGCCGGTAGGCGCGCTTCTGCTCCAGCTTGTTGCCCGACAGCGCCACCTTGTCGGCGTTCACGATGACGACGAAGTCACCGGTGTCGAGGTGCGGGGCGTAGATCGGCTTGTGCTTACCCCGGAGCAGCTGTGCGACCTGACTGGCGAGACGGCCCAGCACGACATCGGTCGCGTCGATGACGTACCACTGACGCTGGACGTCAGCGGGCTTAGGGGTGTACGTGCGCACGGTCGTAAGCCTTCGTTTCTCGTCGACTCTCAGCGGTTTCGATCCTCCACCCGTCCTCGCGGACGGGTGCCTCCTGGCAGCGGAATCCTGCTCGCGCCGATCAGAGGATCATCCGACCCGGCGCTCCGGGATGCCGGGGCCCGCACGCGGCCACGGGGGCACATGATGGGGACACACCGACAGGTCGTCGCGTCGCTTCTCACCCGCCGTAGGCAGGCGTCAACACGCACAACAAACACGCAGGATACTCGTCCGCAAGTGACTGATGCAAACCGCTTGTCAGGGGCAGCGCACGGCGCGAAGCCACCAGCCCCCCTGAACCGGGGTAATACGCCCAGGCAAGCACTGAGCGGCTCCGGAACCCGCCGCACTCGTCAAGTGAGGGATGCGCCTCTCTTGCGGGTTGCCGAAGAAGCAGATCTCGGGGCGCGCAGCAACGTCCGGACGTCGGGCAGCAATCCGAGCATAACTCTATGTAGCAACATGTGCTTTATTAGGAGATATCAGTAACGGAGGGTCCATATCGGGATAGGGTGCCGGGCGACCGGTCCACGCCGGCTCACGCCGGCCCGCACCCGGGAGCCCCCGCTGACCACTCCCCGCAGACCAGCCGATCCCGCCGGAGGTCGCCGGCCCGGCCACGCCGGGCGCCCCGGCCCCTCCGGGCGCGACGCCTCCGCGCCGCGCGACGTTCCCCCGCGGCCCGGTGTCCCTCCCTACCGCGACGAACTCGTCGCGAGCGGCCCGCGACGCGCCCGCCGGGAGCCCCCGCCCGCCGACCGGTCGCCTAGCGACGGCGACGCGTTCTGGAACGGCCGCCCGCCGCGCGGGAAGCGCCCCAAGAAGAAGGGCGCGAAGGGGATCGTCGTGGCCGCCACCGCGTCCGCCCTCGCCATCGGCACCGGCGTCGTGATCGACCGGCTCGTCCTGCCCCAGTTCCGGTCGGAGCGGACGTCCGCCTCCGGATCGCGGCACAGCCCGACCGTGGAGGTCCCGGCCGGTCCGCAGAGCGACCCGCTCGCCGCGACCGGCAAGGGCTCTGGAACCGGGACGGGTTCCGGCTCCGGGACGGGGACGGGCGGCGGCCGGACCGGCGCCTCGCCCGCGCCGACCGCCGAGGAGCAGACGCCGCCGCTGAAGGTGATCCACCCGCCGAAGAGCGCGTCCGCCAAGCCCTCGAAGTCCAAGAAGTCCCCCGGGTCGGACGCTCCGTCGGCGCCGGGCGCGAGCAGGACTCCGGGAGGCGGTACCGGCGGCTCCGGCTCCGGCGGCTCGTCCGGCCCCGAGGCGAGCGTGGTGTCCCTCACCAACGCCGAACGCGCCAAGCACGGCTGCCCCGCGCTGCGCACCGACGCGCGGCTCGTCACCGCGGCCCGCAAGCACTCGGCGGACATGGCGGCCAACGACTACTTCGACCACACGTCCCGCAACGGCGACAGCCCGTGGAAGCGGATGGAGGACGCCGGATACAGCAGCCCCGGGGCGGAGAACATCGCCAAGGGCTACCCGACCGCGTCGGCCGTCGTGAAGGGCTGGATGGACAGCCCCGGCCACCGGGCCAACATCCTGAACTGCGGGCTGCGCGCCATCGGCGTCGGGATGGCCTCGGGGTCCGGCGGGCGGCTGTGGACGCAGGACTTCGGCTGGAAGTGACCGCCCCCGCCCGGCGGGGACGCGACCTTCGGCAAATCACCGGCGTCCGGTTCGCCCCCATGTCATGGTGGGTGTCGCGAAGGTCCAGAGCCCTGAACGAGGAACGGTAAGGTCCAACCCATGGGTTATCCGGGCGATCAAGGCAAACCCGGCGACTGGCCTCCCCGGCAGTCGCCGCACGCGCCGTACGGACCCGGAGCCGAAGCGCCGCCGTACGGCCACGACAACGACGAATCCCCTTTCGCCCCGCGCGACGAGGGCCCCGGCGCGCCGCCGGCGTTCGGCGGGGGCGGCTTCGGCGACGACACGTTCGGCCAGGAGAAGTTCGGCAATGACGCGTTCGGCGGTCCCTCCTACGGTGGCGGCGCGCCCGGTGGTGCGCCCGGCGGCGAGGCGCCCGGCGAGCGGACCGCGGCGTGGTCCGACCAGCCGCCCGCGTGGGGCGACGAGTCCGCCGCCGGCGGCGGCTTCGGCGAGAACGGCCCCGGCGAGGGCGGCTTCGGCTCCTACGAGGGCATGCCGCCCGGACCGTCCGGCGCGCCCGAGCGCCCCGAGCGCCGCCGCAACCTGCCGCTGATCATCGGCGGCGCCGCGGTCGCCGGGATCCTCCTCATCGGCGGCGGCGTCGGGCTGTCGTCGATGCTCAAGGGCGACTCCAAGCCGAAGCCGAAGCCGACGCAGGCCGCGTCCCAGCAGCCGCAGGCCACGCCGACCCCCACGCAGCCCGTCCTGACCCCGGTGAAGCTGCAGAGCCGCACCACCGACCCCGTGCCGCTGACCCTCAAGGAGATCTTCGGCAAGGCGACGTTCAAGGCGGGCAGCCACAAGTACGTGCGGACGGCCGCCGCCGGGAAGAAGACCTGCGCCGGCGCCGTCGGCGGCACGACCCTGGCCGCGGCGCTCAAGAAGGGGCGCTGCACCCAGGTGCTCCGGGCCACCTACGCGCTCAGCAACGGCTCCCTCGTCGGCACGGTCGGCGTGTTCAACCTCCAGACCGAGGCCGCCGCCAAGAAGGCCGTCAAGGCCGCCGCCGCCAAGGACGCGTTCCTGGTGTCGCTGCCCGGCACGGGCGTCAGCAAGAACATCGGCAAGGGCGAGGCGCTCGGCACCTCGCAGGCGCGCGGCCACTACGTCATCATGACCTGGGTGCAGCGGCCGGACGGCAAGAAGATCTCCAGCAAGTACCATGCCGCGGTCCAGGTCTTCGGCACCCAGCTGGTGAAGGGCAGCAACCTGGCAATGGCGCTGCACTACCGGGAGACCGAAGGCAAGCCCCTCCAGAAGTGACCCCCATGACTACCCTCACTGCTTATGTCTGGACCTAGAGACGCACGGGAGCCCGGCGAGCAGGCCGGCGAGGCCCCTCCCCTCAAGCTCCCCGCCTTCGGGCTGGAGGCCCCCTGGTGGGCCGCGGAGTCCGCGGACGCGGCCCCGTCGGCCGAGCAGGCCGCCGCGCCGGAGATGCTGTCGGCGCCCGTCGTCGAGGACGCCCTCACCGAGGAGGTCCAGGACGAGGCCGGCGCCTCCGCCTCCGAGACGCCCCGCCTCTCCGAGGTCCCCGCCGCTCCCCACGTCGCCTCGGCGCCGCCCGGGACGCTCGTCGCCGGGAGGGGCGTCCCGCGCGTCGACTCCCGCGGCGCCGTCCCCGCCGATCCGATCGTCAAGCCCCCGATCTCCCCCGACGAGACCGACCCCGAAGGCTTTCCGCCCATCCCGCCCGTCGAGGGCGGGTTCCGGGACGCGACGCCGCGAGGCGGGGCCGCGGGGGCCGTCACACCAGAGACCGAGGCCACCGTGGACCACCCCGCCGTGACCGACACCGCGACGGACATCCCCGCGTCGCTTTCGGCGTTCGAGAAGGCCAAGGAGGCGGAGGACGCCGCCTCGCTCGCGCCCGTGCTCGTCCCGGACGCCATCCTCCCGCCCGGCGTCGTCCCGCCCACCGGAAGCGGCCCGTTCCCGCACACCGATCCGGCCGCGGTGGGCCCGGCCGGCGCCGACCAGGGGGGCACGCCGCTCTTCCACGCCGAGGGCGCCGCCCCCGCCGACGCCCCGCCGCCCGGACGCCCCCCGCAGGGCATGCCCGTCACCGGCCGGGGTGGCGCCAAGGGACGCTCGGTGCTGATCGGCGGCGTCGCCGCGGTCATCCTCGCCGCGGTCGGGGCCCTGTTCCTCATCGGCGGCACGGGCTCGGACGGCGACCGCGGCAAGAAGGGCGAGACCCCCGAGGCCCCCGCGGCGGCCCAGACCACGCCCGCGGTCACACCGTCCGCCACGGCCGCCGCCCCCGTGGACATCAACAACGAGAAGACCGACACCGCCGACCTGACGTTCCGCGACGTCTTCCCGACCGAGACCATCCGGTTCGGCGACCGGACGTACCTGCGGGACCGCTGGTCGCTCAACCGGGACGTCACCTACGCGGCCCGCGGCTCCATGCTCGCGGCCCTCCGCAAGGACCAGTGCCGCAAGATCGTCCGCGCCACCTACATCGACCCGCAGACCAAGCTCGCCGTCACCTCCGGCATCGCGGTGATGCCGACGAAGGCGGCCGCGATCGCCGTGAGCAAGGCGGGCGACCCCGCCCGCTACGAGTGGTTCCGCGGCATGGCGGGCAAGCGGTCCCCCGACATCGACCAGGCCGGCGGGTACGCGGCCGCGACCGTGCGCGGCCGGTACGTCGCCTACGCCTACGTCCAGTGGGCGAACGGGAAGAAGGCCAAGCCCGGCGACCCGACGATCAAGAAGGCGGCGCAGCTGTTCCTCGACTACGACCTGCGCCCGATCGTGGCGCGGTCCCGCGGCTGAGCCCGTAGGCCCGGCCCCGGGACCGCGGGGTCAGCAGCCCTGCCGGTGCACGGCGCCGCCGGGCGGCGCCGGCTGGTCGGCGGACGCCGCGGCGGCCGTGGCGTTCAGCGTCCGGACGCGGCGGGTCTCCTGGGCCCGCCTGGCCAGGCTCTCGTCCTCGGGGTAGCGGATCTCCTCCAGCGACAGGCCGTGCGCGGGCGCCACGTTCACGCCCGAGTCGCGGACGCGCGCCGCGAGCACCTGCGCGGGCCACTCGACCTCGCGCCGCCCGTCCCCCACCATCAGCAGCGCGCCGACCAGCGCGCGGACCATCGAGTGGCAGAACGCGTCGGCCTCCACGGTGGCGAGCGCGAGATGCGGGTCGCGGTCGTCGCGCGCCCACTCGTAGCGCAGCAGCTCCCGGATCGTCGTCGCGCCCTCCCGCCTGCGGCAGTACGCGGCGAAGTCGTTCTCGCCGACCAGCCTGCGGGCGGCCTCGTTCATCCGGCCGAGGTTCAGGGGACGGGGATGCCACAGCACGTCGTGGCGGCGCAGCGGCTCCACCCCGAACGGGTTGTCGCACACCCGGTACACGTAGCGCCGCGACAGCGCGGAGAACCGCGCGTCGAACCCCTCCGGGGCGATCGACACGCGCCACACCCGCACGTCCGGGGGCAGCAGCCCGGCGAGGCGGCGCGGCATCGTCCCGTTGATCGCCGAGTAGGCGGCGACGGGGACGACGAGGTGGGCGACCTGGCCTCGGGCGTGGACCCCGGCGTCGGTGCGGCCGGCGACGGTGAGCATGGGGGGCGGGTCCAGCCGCAGCATCCGGGCCAGCGCGTCCTCGATGACGCCCTGGACGGTCCGCTGGTTCGGCTGCCTCGCCCAGCCCGCGAAGTCCGACCCGTCGTAGGAGATGTCGAGCCGGAGTCGTACCAGTGCGGTCATGTCAGCCGAGTCGTCCTTCTGCAACGTCCGTCCATCCCTCCGGGCACCCCGCGTTCGTCGGGCACTCCCCTGACACGCTCCCCGGTGAACCGTCGCCCTCCTGCCATGACCATGCGATCAAGTCTGGCAAAGTTCGGGCCCGCCGTCCCGATGGAAACGGCGGGCCCTCACGAACTTCGAGCAAACGCTCGCCCAGTTCAAGCGGCGGATTACTCCTTCTCGCCCTCGTCCTTGGCTTCCGCGTCGCCGGCGGCCTCGTCCTTGGCGTCCACGGCGGCCGTGTCGTCGGCCTCCGTCTTGGCCTCGGGCTCCTCCGCCTTCGGCGCCGGGGCGGCCGGAGCGGCCGTGCCGCCGGACGCCGCCAGCTGCTCCTGCACCAGCTCGATCACGGCCATCGGGGCGTTGTCGCCCTTGCGCGGCCCGATCTTGGTGATGCGGGTGTAGCCGCCGGGACGGTTCTCGAAGCGCGGCGCGATCTCGGTGAAGAGCTCGTGCAGGACGCCCTTGTCGCGGATCGTCTTGGCGACCAGGCGACGGTTGTGCAGGTCGCCCTTCTTCGCCTTGGTGATCAGCTTCTCCGCCAGCGGACGCACCCGCCGGGCCTTGGCCTCGGTGGTGGTGATGCGGCCGTGCTCGAACAGCGACGTGGCCAGGTTGGCCAGGATCAGGCGCTGGTGCGCCGCGCTGCCGCCGAGGCGGGCGCCCTTGGTGGGCTGGGGCATGTCGTTTCCTTCCTGCACCGGCCGTGTCAGGTACCGGTGTCAGCTGGTTCCGGCCGGCCGGGGACCGCGGGCCCCCGGCCGCCGGACTCGGGTTCCTAGTACTGCTCGGTCTCGGCGTAGCCCTGGTCGTCGTCGCCGTAGTTGTCGGCCGCCGCGCTCGGGTCGAACCCGGGCGGGGAGTCCTTCAGCGACAGGCCCATGTCGTTGAGCTTCTGCTTGACCTCTTCGATCGACTTGGCGCCGAAGTTGCGGATGTCGAGCAGGTCCTGCTCGCTGCGGGCGACGAGCTCGCCCACGGAGTGGATGCCCTCGCGCTTCAGGCAGTTGTAGGAGCGGACCGTGAGGTTCAGCTCCTCGATCGGCAGGGCCAGGTCCGCGGCGAGCGCGGCGTCCGTCGGGGACGGGCCCATGTCGATGCCCTCGGCCTCGACGTTGAGCTCCCGGGCCAGCCCGAACAGCTCGACGAGGGTCTTGCCGGCGGAGGCGACCGCGTCGCGCGGCAGCATCGCCTGCTTGGTCTCCACGTCCAGGATGAGGCGGTCGAAGTCGGTGCGCTGCTCGACTCGGGTGGCCTCGACCTTGTAGGTGACCTTGAGCACGGGCGAGTAGATGGAGTCGATCGGGATCCGGCCGATCTCCTGGCCCGGCTGCTTGTTCTGCGCGGCCGAGACGTAGCCGCGGCCGCGCTCGACCGTCAGCTCCATCTCCAGCTTGGCCTTGTTGTTCAGCGTGGCGATGTGCAGGTCCGGGTTGTGGACCTCCACGCCCGCCGGCGGCGCGATGTCGGCCGCGGTCACCTCGCCCGGGCCCTGCTTGCGCAGGTACATGACGACGGGCTCGTCGTGCTCGGAGGAGACGACGAGCTCCTTGAGGTTCAGGATGATGTCGGTGACGTCCTCCTTCACCCCGGGCACGGTCGAGAACTCGTGCAGGACGCCCTCGATCCGGATGCTGGTGACGGCCGCACCGGGAATGGAGGAGAGCAGCGTGCGGCGCAGCGAGTTGCCGATCGTGTAGCCGAAGCCCGGCTCCAGCGGCTCGATGGTGAACCGCGACCGGTACTCGTCGACCTGCTCTTCGGTGAGAGTGGGACGCTGAGCGATGAGCATGGTGGTGCCTTCTTTCCGCGGTGCCCGCTATTTGACTACCGCGTTCTGGATTCTTCCCCGATCCGCCGGGGCCCCAACGGGGGACCCCGGCGGGCGTTGAGCCCTTACTTGGAGTAGAGCTCGACGATCAGCTGCTCCTGGACGGGAGCGTCGATCTGCTGCCGGACGGGCAGCGAGTGCACGAGGATCCGCATCTTCTCGCCGTCGACCCCGAGCCACGCCGGAACCGGACGCTCGCCGACCTCGGCCTTGGCGACCTGGAACGGCGTCATCTCCAGCGACTTGGGCTTGACGTCGACGATGTCGGCCTCGCCGACCAGGGCCGACGGGATGTTGACCTTCTTGCCGTTGACCCGGATGTGGCCGTGCCGGATGAGCTGGCGGGCCATGTCGCGGGACTTGGCGAAGCCGGCCCGGTAGACGACGTTGTCGAGCCGGCGCTCCAGCAGCATGAGCAGGTTGTCACCCGTCTTGCCCTGCTGGCGGGTCGCCTCGACGTAGTAGTTGTGGAACTGCCGCTCCAGCACGCCGTAGATGCGCCGCGCCTTCTGCTTCTCGCGAAGCTGCAGCAGGTACTCGGTCTCCTTGGGCCGACCGCGACCGTGCTCACCCGGCGGGTAGGGACGGATCTCGATCGGGCACTTCGGGCCCTCGCACTTGCTGCCCTTGAGGAACAGCTTCATCTTCTCGCGGCGGCAGAGCTTGCAGTCCGCACCGGTGTAACGAGCCATTGTTCTAGATCTCCCCTGCCTCAGACCCGGCGACGCTTCGGCGGGCGGCAGCCGTTGTGCGGAACGGGCGTGACGTCCTGGATCGAGCCCACCTCGAGGCCGGTGGCCTGCAGCGACCGGATGGCGGTCTCGCGGCCCGAGCCCGGGCCCTTCACGAAGACGTCGACCTTGCGCATGCCGTGCTCCATCGCGCGCCGGGCGGCGGCCTCGGCGGCCTGCTGCGCGGCGAACGGGGTGGACTTGCGCGAGCCCTTGAACCCGACGTGGCCCGAGGAGGCCCAGGAGATCACGTTGCCGTTGGGGTCGGTGATCGAAACGATCGTGTTGTTGAACGTGCTCTTGATGTGGGCGTGCCCGTGAGCGACGTTCTTCTTTTCCTTGCGGCGCACCTTCTTGGCGCCGACACGGCTCTTAGGAGGCATGTGCTCTCTCTACTCTTGAGGTCATCGATCCGGAGGACCGACTCCGGACTACTTCTTGCCGGCCTTCTTCTTGCCGGCCACGGTCTTCTTCTTGCCCTTGCGGGTGCGGGCGTTGGTCTGCGTGCGCTGACCGTGCACCGGAAGCCCGCGGCGGTGCCGGATGCCCTGGTAGCACCCGATCTCGATCTTGCGGCGGATGTCCGCCTGGACCTCGCGGCGAAGATCACCCTCGATCTTGTAGTTCGCCTCGATCCAGTCACGGAGCTTGACCAGCTCGTCGTCGCCGAGCTGGTGCACGCGCAGGTCGCCGCTGATGCTGGTGCCCGCAAGGGTCTCCAGCGCCCGCGTCCGGCCGATGCCGAAGATGTAGGTGAGAGCGACCTCGAGGCGCTTGTCGCGCGGGAGGTCGACGCCGAGGAGGCGTGCCATGTGGGCAGTTCCCTTCATTCGTCCGGAGGTATGGACGCACCGCCTCCGCATACACCCTGCCCGGGTGGCGGCCCCGGCCTCCGGAGTTCCGGGGGTGCCCCTCCACACGACACTGCCGTACGGCCGGAGCCCGGAGTTCCCGGACCCGGCGCGTACGGCCGTGTGAAGGCTGCGGTGCGCTTGCTGGGTTGTGAGCGTCAGCCCTGACGCTGCTTGTGGCGCGGGTCGGAGCAGATGACCATGACCCGGCCGTGCCGGCGGATGACGCGGCACTTGTTGCAGATCTTTTTGACGCTCGGCTTGACCTTCACTGGGTCTCCTAGAGATAAGGGTCACCCCCGCGCCGCCACGCACGGGGAAGGCAACCCCAGTGGGATTTACTTGTAGCGGTAGACGATCCGACCGCGCGTGAGGTCGTAGGGGCTCAGCTCCACAACGACGCGGTCGTCCGGCAGGATCCGGATGTAGTGCATCCGCATCTTGCCGCTGATGTGGGCGAGCACCTTGTGCCCGTTGTCGAGCTCCACCTTGAACATGGCGTTCGGCAGCGACTCGATGACGGTGCCCTCGATCTCGATGGCCCCTTCTTTCTTGGGCATGTCCTCCGCGCTTCGCTGATCGGCTCATTGGACGCGGTCCGGCTCTCCAGGGGAGAATCAGCCGCGACCCGCACCGCGGCGCGGATGCGCCAGGAAGGGGAATCGAGCGGCCGTCGACGGACCGACAAGGGAGTCTACGTCAACCGGCCGTCCAATGCGAAATCGACGCATGATACGTGTCCGGAGACTGCTCCCGAGTCAAGCATACCTCGCCTGCGCGTTGTACCTTTCCAGGAGAGCGACGTTCGAGGAGGGTCAGCATGCCGAGCTATGACTTCGCGCTGATCCTCAGCCGTCCCCTCTACGAGGACGAGCTCGACCCGCTGTTCGACCGCACCCACGGCGCCGTCACCGTGTCGATCGTCAGCGAGCCGCAGCACGCCGACCGGCGCGGAAACGCCTCGTGCACCTGGCCCGGCGCCACCCTCGCCGCGGCGATCATGGAGGTGGTCGGGCACGTCGAGGAGAGCGCGCCCGGCCTGCACGTCCTGCAGGTGGAGGCCGACCCGCTGCTGACCATCCGCGACATCGCCGAGCGGGTGGGCCGGTCCCTCGACTCGGTCCGGCACGCGATCACCGGGGCGCGCGGCGCCACCGGCTTCCCGTCCTCGGAGATGTCCACCGCCGGTCACCGGCTGTGGCGGTGGTCCAAGGTCGCCGCCTGGTACGGGCTCGACGATCCCCAGCTCATCGAGGCCAAGCCGACCGTCCAGGCCATCAACGGCTGGCTCGCGCTGCGCGACGTCGTCCCCGACGTCGCCCCTGCTCCAGAGGACGTCACCTCGGCCCTGTCCCTCGTCATCCCCCACGTCGCCTGAGCGCGCGTCGCCCGGGCGAGGCGGAGGACGCCGCCCCGGCGACCGCCCTCCCGGCGGGGGCCGAGTCGACAGTCCCGGCGCGCGGACGCGAAGATCGTCCCGGCGCCCGCGCCCGGGGCTGCCCGGAACGCGGGGTTCCGTGATGTGCTGGGGGCGACGGGGAGGGGATCGATGGCGATCATCGCGCAGCTGAGCGACATCCATCTGGCGGCCGGACGCAACGGCGGGATGGACGACGACTCGGGGCCGGTCCGCGCGCTGCGGGCCGCCGTGTCGAGTCTGCTGTCGCTGCCCGCGCGGCCCGACGCCGTCGTGCTCACCGGGGACCTCGCCGACCGCGGCCTGCCCTCCGAGTACGCCCGGCTGCACGCGCTGCTGTCGCCGCTGCCGATGGCCGTCTACCCGATGTGCGGCAACCACGACGACCGCGACGAGATGCGCCGGACGTTCGCCGACCATCCGGCGGTCGCGGCGACGGGGACCGGGCCCGGGGCGCCCGTCCAGTACGCCGTCGACGTGGCCGGCGTGCGTCTGGTCTGCTGCGACACGACCGTCGACGGCCACCCCCACGGGCACATGAGCGAGGAGAGGCTCGCCTGGCTGGAGGAGACGCTGAGCGCCGCGCCCGGCGTCCCGACCGTCATCGCGACCCACCACCCGCCGTACCCGATCGGGATGCGGTTCATCGACGACCTGCGGTTCGTCGACCCCGCCGGGTTCGCGGCCGTGATCTCCCGGCACCCGCAGGTCGTCCGGGTGATCTCCGGGCACGCGCACCGGGCGACGGTCGGATCGCTGGCGGGACGGGTCTGCACCACCTGCCCGAGCACCTACCGGCAGCTGTTCCTCGACCTCACCCAGCGGGGCCGCGCCGCCGTCACCGGGGAGCCCGCCGGGTTCGCCCTGCACCTCGTCGGCGAGGACGGCACCGCCACCACCCACTTCGCCCCGACCGGGAACTACCGGCCCCTGATGGACGTGGAGTGACCCCGCCGGGCGGCACCGGGCGCGCCGGCCCGGCCCCTGCCGGACGGGCGCGTCAGCGGTCGCCCTGGCGCCCGCCGAAGACCGTGCGCATCAGCAGGACGGCGCCCCACGGGGCCGCCACCCAGATCCACCACGGGTAGACCGCGCCCGACGTCACCAGGATGATCAGCCACACCGTCAGGTTGATCGCGCTGACCGTCGCCCAGGCGCCCCACATCGCCGCCATCCGCTGCGGTCCGAGGTCGCCCGACGGCCGCCGCGCCGGCGACGCGGTGCCCTTGCTCTGCGTCGCGGGGACCGGGAGCTGGTACAGGTCCTCCTCGGGCAGGTCGGACGTGACCTCCTGGAGCTGCCCGAGCGTCTTGGCGCCGTAGACCGCGTCCAGCCGCTCCTGCAGCTCGTCCATCGTGATCCGGCCCTCCGCGCAGTGCTCGCGCAGACTCGCGGCCACCCGGTCGCGGTCGGCGTCCGACGCCCGGATCTCAGGGTTCGGCGCCATCGCTCCTCCGCTCCTCAGGACCTGCCTTCACTCTCCATTCTGCGGCGCGGATCCGAGCTTCGCGAACCGGTCCCGGCCTTCGTCGAGCGCCGTCAGGACGCGGGGGCCGTCCGCCGTGACCGCGAACGTGTGCTCGAAGTGCGCCGAGGAGCGCCCGTCGGTCGTCACGACCGTCCAGCCGTCGTCGAGCTCGACGGTCTCCTTCGTGCCGAGGTTCACCATCGGCTCCACCGCGAAGCACATGCCCGGCTCCAGGACGGGCCCGTGCCCGGGCGCGCCGTGGTTGGGGATCAGCGGGTCCATGTGCATCTCGGTCCCGATGCCGTGCCCGCCGTAGCCCTCGACGATGCCGTAGCGCCCCTGAGAGCGGATGTGGGACTCGATCGCATGGGAGATGTCCGTGAGGCGGGCGCCGGCGCGCCCGGCCGCGAGGCCGCGCCACAGGGACTCCTCCGCGACCTCCAGCAGCCGCCGCTCCTCGTCGGTGATCTCCCCCACCGGGACCGTGATCGCCGCGTCGCCGTGCCAGCCCTCCACGATCGCGCCGCAGTCGATGGACAGCACGTCGCCCTCGCGCAGGATCTTGTCCGCCCGCGGGATGCCGTGCACGATCTCCTCGTTGACCGACGCGCAGATCGTCCCCGTGAAGCCGTGGTAGCCCTTGAACGACGGGACGCCGCCGTTGTCGCGGATGTGCTCCTCGGCGAGCGCGTCCAGGTCCAGCGTGCTCAGGCCGGGCTCGGCGGCCGCGCGCAGCAGCTCCAGCGTCCGGCCGACGAGCAGACCCGCCGCGCGCATCAGCTCGACCTGCTCCGCGGTCTTCATCTGGATCATGAGCCTGCGCCGTTTGAACATCTCTCCCCTTGCACCGGTCCTCGCGCCGAAACGGCCGCGCGGACGCGGGATCACCCGCGTCCGCGCCCACGACCCCCTCGGGGGGCCGTCACTTCTCCAGTGAACCCGTCGACCTCTCCAGCGGGCCCGTCACTTCTCCAACGGGCGCAGCGCGGTGAGGGCGCGCTTGGTGACCTCTTCGACCGGTCCGGTGGCGTCGATGCCGACGAGGATGTTCTCGTCGGCGTAGAACTGCACCAGCGGCGCCGTGTCGTGCCGGTACACCTCCAGGCGGTGCATGACGACCTCTTCCTTGTCGTCGTCCCGCTGGAACAGGTGACCGCCGCAGTCGTCGCAGATGTCGTCCTGCTTGTCGTCGAAGTCGACGTGCCAGATCCGGCCGCACTTGTCGCAGGTGCGCCGGCCCGACAGCCGCCGGACGACCTCGTCCTCGTCGACGACGAGCTCCAGCACGATGTCGAGGCGGGTGTCCCACTCGGCGAGGATCTTCTTCAGCGTCTCGGCCTGCGGGACGTTGCGCGGGAACCCGTCCAGCAGGAAGCCGTCGCGGGCGTCGTCCTCGCCGAGCCGGTCGCGGACCATCGCGATCGTGACCTCGTCGGGGACGAGGTCGCCGCGGTCCATGTACTGCTTGGCCTGCCGGCCGAGCGGCGTCCCGCCGCTGACGTTCGCGCGGAAGATGTCACCTGTCGAGATCTTCGGGACCGACAGATGAGATGCGATGAACTGGGCCTGCGTCCCCTTGCCCGCACCCGGGGGGCCCACCAGGACGATACGCACTACCGGAGGAAGCCCTCGTAGTTGCGCTGCTGGAGCTGACTCTCGATCTGCTTCACGGTATCCAGTCCGACGCCGACGACGATGAGGATGCTCGTGCCGCCGAACGGGAAGTCCGAGCTCGCCTTCATGAGTGCGAAGGCGACCATCGGGATGAGGGACACGAGCCCCAGGTAGAGCGCACCGGGTGTGGTGATCCGGGTCAGCACGAAGTCGAGGTACTCGGCAGTCGGCCGACCAGGACGGATACCTGGGATGAATCCACCATACTTCTTCATGTTGTCGGCGACTTCAGTGGGGTTGAAGGTGATCGCCACATAGAAGTACGTGAAGAAGATGATGAAGACGAAGAAGATCCCCATGTGCCAGGCGTTGTCCTGCTGGAGATAGGGCTGGACCTTTTGCAGCCACTTGGTGTTGGGCCACAACTGGGTGGCCAGTACCGGCAGGTAGAGCAGCGAGGACGCGAAGATGATCGGGATGATGCCGGCCTGGTTGACCTTCAGCGGGATGTAGGTCGACGTGCCGCCGTACATGCGGCGTCCCACCATCCGCTTGGCGTACTGGACCGGGATGCGCCGCTGGGCCTGCTCGACGAACACGACCCCGGCCATGATCGCCAGACCCACCAGGATCACGACCGCGAAGACGAAGCCGTTCTTGGTCTTGTAGATGCTCCAGAACTGGGCGGGGAAGACCGCCACCACCTGGGTGAAGATCAGGATCGACATGCCGTTGCCGACGCCGCGGTCGGTGACCAGCTCGCCCAGCCACATGATGACGGTCGTGCCCGCCACCATGATGATCACCATCGTGATGATCGGGAAGATGCCCTTGTCGTACAAGATGTCGCCGCTGCCGGAGATGCCCTGGAACAACTGACCGGTGCTCGCCATCGCGACGATGCCGGTCGCCTGCAGGATCGCCAGCCCGACCGTCAGGTACCGCGTGTACTGGGTGATCTTCGTCGTGCCTGCCTGGCCCTCCTTCTTCAGGGCCTCCAGCCGCGGGATCACCACCGTCAGCAGCTGCAGGATGATGCTGGCCGTGATGTACGGCATGATGCCGAGCGCGAAGACCGACAGCTTCAGCAGCGCGCCGCCGCTGAACAGGTCGACCAGGCCGTAGAGCTGGCTGCTGCCCTTGGCCGCGTCCGCGGTCTCCTTCAGCACCTTCACGTTCACGTTGGGCGTCGGCAGGATCGAACCGATCCTGAACACCACGATCATGAACAACGTGAAAAGGATTTTCTTACGCAGGTCAGGCGTACGGAAAGCCCGAGCGAACGCGGTCAGCACCATTCCTCCTGCGCGACTGGCGGGTTCATGGCCGCCGAGGGGGCGGTTTCAGGTCCATGAGTTCGGGCGGAGAATACCCGGTGTGACGGCAGAGTGCGCAATCTCACGCGGAGTACCTTCGCTCGTGTGACTCTAACAGCAGATGACACCGGGGCCGCCCCGCCGGACCCGGCGCCCTCACGGCCCCGGGCCTCATGCGGGCGCGGCCCCGGCATCAGGTGTCCTTCTTACAGCTCGTCGGCGGATCCGCCGGCGGCCGCGATCTTCTCCTTGGCGGCGCCGGAGAAGGCGTGCGCCTTCACCCGGACCGCGACGGAGATGTCGCCCGTGCCGAGGATCTTGACCGGACGGCCGCGGCGCACCGCGCCCTTCGCCGCCAGGTCCTCCGCCGTGACCTCGCCGCCCTCGGGGTAGAGCGCGGCGAGCTTGTCCAGGTTCACGACCTGGAACTCGACCCGGTTCGGGTTCTTGAAGCCCTTGAGCTTCGGAACCCGGCGGATCAGGGGCATCTGGCCGCCCTCGAAACCGACGGGGACGGTGCTGCGGGCCTTGGTGCCCTTGGTGCCGCGACCGGCGGTCTTGCCCTTGGACGCCTCGCCACGGCCCTTGCGGGTCTTGGCCTTGTTGGCGCCGGGGGCCGGACGCAGGTCGTGCACCTTCAGCGGGGCGCCCTCGGTCTCCGCAGCGGAGTCCTTACCGAGATCAGCCGCCATGTCAGTCGACCTCCTCGACGGTGACCAGGTGCGCCACCGTCCGGATCATGCCGAGCACCTCGGGGCGGTCCTCGCGGACCACGCTCTGCCCGATCTTCTTCAGGCCCAGGGTGCGCAGCGTGTCACGCTGGTTCTGCTTCTCGCTGATCACGGACTTGGTCTGCGTGATCTTCAGGTTGCTCACGACGACGCGACCTCCGCCCTCGGCTCGCTGCCCGCGGCACGCGCGCGCAGCATGGCCGCCGGGGCGACGTCCTCGATCGGCAGGCCGCGCTTGGCCGCGATCTCCTCGGGACGCTTCAGCGACTTCAGACCCGCGATCGTGGCGTGCACGATGTTGATCGCGTTGTCGCTGCCCAGCGACTTGCTCAGCACGTCGTGGATGCCGGCGCACTCCAGGACCGCGCGCACCGGGCCGCCGGCGATGACGCCGGTACCGGGGCTGGCCGGACGGAGCAGGACCTCGCCCGCCGCGTCGCGCGCCTGCACCAGGTGCGGGATGGTGCCCTGGATCCGCGGCACCTTGAAGAAGTGCTTCTTGGCCTCCTCGACGCCCTTGGCGATCGCCGCGGGCACCTCCTTGGCCTTGCCGTAGCCGACGCCGACGGTGCCGTTGCCGTCACCGACGATCACCAGAGCGGTGAAGCTGAAGCGACGCCCGCCCTTGACGACCTTGGCGACACGGTTGATCGCCACGACCTTCTCGATGTACGACTGGCCCTTGTCGGCGCCACCGCGGCGGTCGTCGCGGCGGTCGCGACGGTCGCCACCCTGACCGCCACCACGCCTCTGCGCTGCCATCAGTGGTTCCTCTCGTTCACCTTGTAAAGGGCCATCAGAGCTCCAGGCCCCCCTCACGCGCACCGTCCGCGACAGCGGCGATACGGCCGTGGTACTTGTTGCCGCCGCGGTCGAACACGACCGCGTGGACGCCGGCCTGCTTGGCCCGCTCGGCGACGAGCTCGCCGACCTTGCGGGACTTGGCCGTCTTGTCGCCGGAGTCGGCGCGCAGGTCCGCCTCCATCGTCGACGCGCTGGCCAGCGTGTGGCCCTTGTCGTCGTCGATGACCTGGACGAACACGTGCCGGCTGGAGCGGGTCACGACCAGGCGCGGCCGCGCGGCGCTGCCCACGACCTTCTTGCGGACCCGCAGGTGCCGACGCTTGCGAGCAAGCTGGCGACCGCTCGTGGCCTTGCCGGCCAGGGTCTTGGTGCCTGCCATGACTACTTACCAGCCTTTCCGACCTTGCGGCGGATCTGCTCGCCCTCGTAGCGCACGCCCTTGCCCTTGTACGGGTCGGGCTTGCGCAGCTTGCGGATGCGAGCGGCGATCTCACCGACGAGCTGCTTGTCGATGCCCTCGACGACGAGCTGCGTCGGCCTCTCCACCGTGAAGGTGATGCCCTCCGGCGCCTCGAACGGGATCGGGTGGCTGTAGCCGAGCGAGAACTCCACGTTCTTGCCCTTGGCCACCACCCGGTAGCCGACGCCCTGGATGACCAGGGTCTTCTTGTAGCCGTCGGTGACCCCGACGACCATGTTGTTGATCAGCGTCCGAGTGAGCCCGTGCAGGCCGCGCACCTTGTTGACGTCGTTGGGCCGGGAGACGACGAGCTTGCCGTCCTCCTGGCTGACCTCGATGGGGTCGGCGACGGTGTGCGAGAGCGTGCCCTTCGGGCCCTTGACGGTGACCTCGCGGCCTTCGAGCTTGACCTCGACACCGCTGGGCACGCTGATGGGGAGACGTCCGATACGAGACATTAGAAGTGCCCTCCCCTCACCAGACGTAGGCGAGGACTTCCCCGCCCACTCCGCGCTTGCCGGCCTGACGGTCCGTCATCAGGCCCGAGGACGTCGAGATGATCGCGACGCCCAGCCCGCCCAGGACCTTCGGCAGGTTGTCCTTCTTCGCGTACACACGCAGACCCGGCTTCGAGACGCGCTTGATGCCGGCGATCGAACGCTCGCGGGTCGGGCCGAACTTCAGCTCGATCAGGAGCTTCTTGCCGACCTCGGCGTCCTCCACGGTCCAGCCCGAGATGTAGCCCTCCTGCTGGAGGATCTCGGCGATGTGCGCCTTGATCTTCGAGTACGGCATCGCCACCGAGTCGTGGTACGCCGAATTCGCGTTGCGCAGACGCGTCAGCATGTCTGCGATCGGGTCGGTCATCGTCATGGCCTACTGGCCCTCCCTCGCCACGGTTTCCTCGGGTTGATGCGGCCCGTGGACCTTTGGCGCGGTCGTGGACACCCTCTCAGGCGCCCGGTTGGTCATTACAGGCCGGCTTCCGCCGCCCCCGGAGCCGCGCTCCGGGGACGCGGTCACCAGCTGGACTTCGTGATGCCAGGCAGCTCGCCGCGGTGGGCCATCTCCCGGAAGCACACGCGGCACAGGCCGAACTTCCGGTAGACGGAGCGCGGACGCCCGCAGCGCGAGCACCGAGTGTACGCGCGCACGCCGAACTTCGGCTTCCGCGCCGCCTTGGCGATCAGCGACTTCTTCGCCATGCTCAGCTCTCCTTGAAGGGGAAGCCCAGGAGCTTGAGCAGCGCCCGGCCCTCGTCGTCGGTCTTCGCGGACGTCACGACCGTGATGTCCATGCCCCGCGAGCGGTCGATCTTGTCCGGGTCGACCTCGTGGAACATGACCTGCTCGGTCAGCCCGAAGGTGTAGTTGCCGTTGCCGTCGAACTGCTTCGGCGACAGCCCGCGGAAGTCGCGGATACGGGGCAGCGCCGTGGCGAGCAGGCGGTCCAGGAACTCCCACATCCGGTCGCCGCGCAGCGTGGCGTGCGCGCCGATCGGCATGCCCTCGCGCAGCTTGAACTGCGCGATGGACTTGCGGGCCCGGTTCACCGCGGGCTTCTGCCCGGTGATCGCCGCCAGGTCGCGGATCGCGCCCTCGATCAGCTTGGCGTCCTTGGCCGCGTCGCCGACCCCCATGTTGACCACGATCTTGGTCAGCGAGGGGATCTGCATGACGTTGGCGTAGCCGAACTGCTCGCGCATCTGGCCCGCGATCTCCTCGCGGTAGCGCAGCTTCAGCCTCGGCGTCGGAACGGGACGCTCGGTAACGGTCTCGGTCATCGGTCTCAGATCTCCTTACCGCTACGGCGCGAGATCCGAACCTTCGTGCCGTCGTCGTTGGTGCGGTAACCGACCCGTGCCGGCTTGCCGTCCTCGACGATCGCGACGTTGCTGACGTGCAGCGGCGCCTCGACCGTGACGCGACCGCTCTCCTTGCCGGCACGCTGCTGGTCGGCCTTGATGTTCTTGGTGATGAGGTTGACGCCCTCGACGACGACCCGCTCCTCGCGGGGGATGACGCGCAGGACCTTGCCCGTCGCGCCCTTGTCCTTGCCGGCGATGACGATGACCTCGTCGCCCTTACGGATCTTCATCAGAGCACCTCCGGCGCGAGCGAGATGATGCGCATGAACTTCTTCTCGCGCAGTTCGCGGCCCACCGGGCCGAAGATACGGGTGCCGCGGGGGTCGCCGCCGTCCTTGATCAGGACGGCGGCGTTCTCGTCGAAGCGGATGTAGGAGCCGTCCGGGCGCCGGCGCTCCTTGCGGGTGCGCACGACGACCGCCTTGACGACGTCACCCTTCTTCACGCCCGCGCCGGGAAGGGCGTCCTTCACCGTCGCGACGATGATGTCGCCGACTCCCGCGTAGCGCCGACCCGAGCCGCCGAGAACCCGGATGCAAAGGATCTCCTTCGCACCCGTGTTGTCGGCGACCTTGAGTCGCGACTCCTGCTGGATCACGTCTAACTCCTGTTCGTCACACCGGTTCTCGGCGCCCCCTTCGCGGGCGCCGAGCCTGGTGGAACCAGACTGTGGTCAATAGCGGGACTGCGTCCCGCGGGCCTGCGGCCCTACTTGGCCTTCTCGAGGATCTCCACCACGCGCCACCGCTTGGTGGCCGACAGCGGCCGGGTCTCCATGAGACGGACGCGGTCGCCGACGCCGCACTCGTTGGCCTCGTCGTGCGCCTTGTAGTTCTTCGTGCGGCGGATCACCTTGTGGTACTTGGGGTGCTTCACGCGGTCCTCGACGGACACGACCACGGTCTTGTCCATCTTGTCGCTGACCACCAGACCCTCAAGGATCTTGCGGCTGGTCCGCTGCTCGGTCGTCTGCTCGGTCATTCGTTGCCCTCCGCGGCGTCCTCGACCGTCACGATGCCGAGCTCGCGCTCCCGCATCACGGTGTAGATGCGGGCGATCTCGCGCTTGACGGTGCGCAGCCGCCCGTGGCTCTCAAGCTGGCCGGTGGCGGCCTGGAAGCGGAGGTTGAACAGCTCCTCCTTGGCCTCCCGGAGCTTGGTGACCAGGACGTCCTCGGGCTCGGTCCGCAGGTCGTCGGCGGTAAGACCCTTGGCCATCAGGACTCACCCACCTCTCGCTTAACGATCTTGCACTTCATCGGCAGCTTGTGGATCGCGCGGGTGAGCGCCTCCCGAGCGACCTGCTCGTTCGGGTAGGAGATCTCGAACAGCACGCGGCCCGGCTTGACGTTCGCCACCCACCACTCCACGGAGCCCTTACCGGAGCCCATGCGGGTCTCGGCGGGCTTCTTGGTCAGCGGACGGTCCGGGAAGATGTTGATCCAGACCTTGCCGCCGCGCTTGATGTGGCGGGTCATGGCGATACGCGCGGCCTCGATCTGCCGGTTGGTCACGTACGCGCTTTCGACGGCCTGGATGCCGTACTCGCCGAACGTCACCCTCGTGCCGCCCTTGGCCATGCCGCGGCGCTTCGGGTGGTGCTGCTTGCGGTGCTTGACCTTGCGAGGGATCAGCATCGGTTACTCAGCTCCCCTCACCCTGCGGAGCAGCCTCGGCGGTCGGCGCCGGCTGCTCGGAACCCTGCTGCTGCTTCTGCTCGCCGCCACGGCCGCCGCCGGCGCCACCGGCACCACCGGCACCGCCACGGCCACCGCGACCGCCGCGACCGCCGCCGCGACGCTCAC
>NZ_JBEUPA010000038.1:0-58658 GCF_040492065.1 Actinomadura sp. NPDC000929
GCTCGATGTTCACCCACGCGCACATGTCGGCGACGGTGCGGCCCGCCTCTTCGGGCCAGGGGAACGCCGACGCGGCCGTGACGGCGGCGGCCGGCGCCGGCGGGAGGTGCCGGAGCGCGGAGCAGGTCAGCACCCCCAGGCCCAGGGCCATCGCCGGGCTCGGCTCGGCGGGGAGGTCGGGACCGGCCGCGCGGACGCCGGCGATGGCCGCCACCGCGAGGCCGAACGCCGCGACCGCCGGCCGGAGCGGCCGGCGCAGCCCCAGCAGCGCCGGGACGCACACCGCCGCCGCGGCGACGCAGCCCGGGACCCAGTACCAGGAACCCCAGCTCCCCGCGATGGCGACGGCCTGCGCGGTGATCGCCGCGAGGAGCACGACGCCCAGCCCGGCCACGGAGGCGCCCCGGCCCCACGCGCCCGGATCGGTCATGCGGGCCAGATTATCGACGCCCCGCCCGGCGGCGCACCCGGACGGATCCGCGCCCGCCCCGCCCTCGTCGCGTCCCATCGCTACCGGACCGGGGCGAACGCGCGGAGCAGCGGCCCGGCCACGAGAGCGCCGGCCACCATCACCGTGGCCAGGGCCAGCGAGGCCGTGGAGGACGTGGGACCCGACACCCATGCGAGCGCGATCACCGCGGCGCCGCCCGCGGCGATGGCGGCGGCCGGCCGCACCGGCAGCGCTCTGAGGGAGGAGCCGATGAGCACGGCGAGGGCCAGGCCCGCCACCGGCGACGGCTCCTGCGGCAGGCCGGCGGCCATGGAGACCCCCACCGCACCGGCCGCCACGGCGACGCCCGCGGCCGCGGGCCAGGCGCGCCTCCGCCGGATCAGCGCCAGCCCGCCCATCACCACCGCGACGGCGGTGGTGTAAAGCCAGTAGGCGCCGCCCCAGCTGCGGATGAGCATGAACGCCGTGAAGGCGATGCCCAGGGCGAAGACCACGCCGAGCCCCGCGTTGACCAGCGCGTCCGGTTTCACCGGAGACCCGCCGGCACCATTTCGATGACTGTTTCCAAGCGACATGAGAGACCTGGTTTCGCTTTCGGGAATGGTCGCTTCACGCGCGCCGGACGCGCCGCAGGGAAACGGCGGTGAGGAGCGCGGAGGCCAGGAGGTAAAGCCCGGTCTCGGCCAGCTGGAAGCCCCAGTAACGGCCGCTGGGCTGGTATTCGACGTCGACGTGCAGATCGAGCGCCGCCAGGCACACCGCGGTGTCGCCGAACGTGCCGCCGGCGCCGGTCTTCGCCGGGGTGTCGAGACAGGCGTTGAACCGCTTCCCCTCGATCGTCCGCCCGTCCGCGGTGCGCAGCGGGCTGGTCCCGCTGATCCACGCGTCCGGCGCGCCGGGCACCTGAAGGCCGCCGATGACGGGGGCGCCGGTGATGCTGCCCAGGCTTCTGGCCTGGTTGATGGTCTGCGCGGTCATCGGCAGGGACGTCTTCTCGGGCGGCATGAGGTGCGGACGCACCAGGTTCGGCACCGCGAACTGGACGACGAGGAAGACGACGCCCGTGACGGCCATGGCCGGAAGCGTCCGGCGGACGAACAGGCCGACGGTGGTGCCGAGGGCGAAGGAGAGGAGGGCGTAGCCGATCGGGGCGATGTGGCGGGCGCCGAACTCGATCGTCCCGAACCGGTCGGCGGCGACCTCGTCGTACGGGGAGGCCGCCCAGGTGAGCAGCAGCGCGGCCAGGCCCGCGAGGATCATCGCGGCCAAGCCGACGAACGCCATCCTGCCGATCAGCCAGCGGCGCCGCGTCACGCTCTGGTTCCACACCAGCCGGTGGGTGCCGAGTTCCAGTTCCCGGGCGATCAGCGGCGCGCCCCAGAACACGCCGATGACGAGGGCGAGCAGCTGGAGTCCGGCGGCGAGGAACAGCAGCGGGTTCATGTAGGCGCCCTGGAACTGGGCGACGGCCTGGGCGCAGGCGGCGGGGTCGGTGCACCGGGACCGGTAGGCGTCGTGCGCGTCCCGGATGTCCATGCCCAGGTACAGCAGATAGGCGGCGATCAGGACGAGCCCGGCCGCACCGGCGATCGCCTGGAGGCGGAACTGCCGCCAGTTCAACCAGATCATCGCGATCCCTCCCGGACCTGGGCGGCGGGCGCGCTCGCCCGCGACATGTACGCGAGCACCAGCTCTTCGAGCGTGACGGGCCCGGCCCGGAACGGAAGCTCCGACGCCGGGAGGCCGGTCCGCACCACCGCGCCGCCGGGCTCCGCCCGGACGACCTCGACGCCCGCGGGCAGGTGGCCGAGGTCGCCGCCGGGCGCGGCCAGCCGGTGGTGGCCGGCGAGCAGGTCCCGGACGTCGCCGGCCACCTGGACCCGCGAGTCGCACAGCACGATGAGGTAGTCGCAGACCTGCTCGATGTCGCCGAGCAGGTGCGAGGACAGCACGGCACTGGCGCCGAGCTCCGCGACGAACTCCATCAGGTTCGCCAGGAACCCCTGGCGCGCCAGCGGGTCCAGCGCGGCGGCCGGCTCGTCGAAGATCAGCAGCTCGGGCCGCTTGGCGGCGGCGACGGTCAGCGCCAGCTGCGCGCGTTGACCGCCCGACAGCCGTCCCGCCTTCTGCTTCGGGTTCAGCCCGACCTGCCCGATGCGCCGCTCGGCCAGCCCCTGGTCCCAGGACGGGTTGAGGCGCGCCCCCATGCGCAGGTGGTCGGCCACGCTGAACGACGGGTACACCGGAGTGTTCTGCGCGACGAACCCGACTCTGGCCAGGTGCGCGGCGCTCGCCGCCGGTCTGGAGCCCAGGACGCGCAGCGAGCCCGACGTCGGCTCCAGCAGCCCGCAGGCCAGGTTCAGCAGCGTCGACTTGCCGGCCCCGTTCGGCCCCACAAGGCCCACGACGCATCCGGCCGGAACGTGCAGATCGACGTCGCTCAACGCCTCCCTGCGCCCGTATCTCTTCGTCAGTCCCTCGGCGTGCAGCATCGGGACCGGGTCTTCAAGTGGCATGAAGGGATCGTCGGCGACGGCGCCGCCTCGGGGCACCGGCGCAAAGGACGGTTCCCACCGGCGGCCGTCGTACTTTCGGCCGGTTCGCCGCCGGCGCTCCGCCGGACGCGGCTCAGGTCACCGCGTCCGCCGCAGGGCCAGGCGCGGGCGAGGCCAGTAGCGGCCCACGACCCGTCCCACGACCAGGTCGTCGGCGACGGGACCGAAATCCCAGCTGTCCCTGCCGCCGGGGGCGCGCTGGTTGTCGCTCTCCAGCCACCACCCGTCCGCCGACCGGTGCGCGACGCGCTTCACGATGAGCAGTCCCTCCCGCTCCGGGTGCTCGGCGACGACCACGGCGCCGGGCGCGGGACGGGCGCCGTCGCGGACGACGAGCCAGTCCCCCGGCCGGAGCCCGGGCAGCATCGAATCTCCGGTGACCTCGACGGTCCGCAGCCTCCGCGCGGCGAGCGCGACCGCCGCCGCCCCCGCCAGGCCGCACAGCAGCGGGGTCCGGATCCGCATGGTCCTCCTCGGCCCGCATACTTCGGCGGGCGGCGGTCACAAACAGTGCTGGAGAGGTTCCGGGCCGGCCGGCCCGGGTCTTAGGCCGAATTACCGAGTGCCCTGCCCGGACGGGCCCCGGTGCACAAGGGTAATGTCGGTGACCTGAGCATGATCCACAACGAGGGAAGGGAATCGCAGGTGTTGCTCAAGCTTCTGCGCCCGAAGACCACGGTGTCTGCGCACTGCGATCTGCCGTGCGGCGTCTACGACCCGGCGCAGGCCCGGATCGAGGCCGAGTCCGTGAAGGCGATCTGTGAGAAGTACGCCGCCAACGAGGACCCGGAGTTCCGCGCCCGGGCGATCCTGATCAAGGAGCAGCGCTCGCAGCTGGTCAAGGAGCACCTGTGGGTGCTGTGGACCGACTACTTCAAGCCGCCGCACTTCGAGAAGTACCCGCAGCTGCACCAGCTGTTCAACGAGGCCACCAAGCTCGCGGGCGCCGCCGGCACCAAGGGCAGCATGGACACCAAGGCCGCCGAGGACCTGCTCGCGAAGATCGCTGAGATCGACAAGATCTTCTGGGAGACCAAGCAGGGCTGAGCGCGTCCAGCTCATCGCGAGGGCCGTCCGCTCCCGGACGGCCCTCGCGGCATGTCAGGGGGCGGTCATCCGGACGAGGGACGAGCCGCCCGGGTGAGGGCGTCGCCGGTGAGGCGGTAGACCGTCCACTCGTCCTGCGGGCGGGCGCCGAGGGCCTTGTAGAACCCGATCGCCGGCTCGTTCCAGTCCAGGACCGACCATTCGACGCGCCCGTAGCCGCGGTCGTCGGCGACGCGGGCCAGCTCGGTGAGCAGCGCCTTGCCGTAGCCGTGGCCGCGGTACTCCGGCTCGACGTACAGGTCCTCCAGGTAGATGCCGTGCGTGCCGTTCCACGTGGAGAACGACAGGAACCACACGGCGAACCCGACGACCCGTCCGTCGTGCTCGGCGACGTGGGCGAAGACCTTGGGGTCGTCGCCGAACAGCCGGTCCCGCAGCTGGTCCTCGGTCGCCTTCACCTCGTGGCGGGCGCGCTCGTACTCGGCCAGTTCGCGGACCAGCCGCAGGATCTCCGGGACGTCGCCGGCCGTCGCGTAACGAATCACACGTGGCAGGTTAATCGAGCGGCGGCAGTGCGGCGTCGGGGTCGGCCCACCGGTCGTTGGGGACGAGCGGGTACCAGCCCGGACGGCCGGGGTCGCGGTCGTAGGGGTAGCCGCCGAGCTCCCTGTACAGCTCCGCGTACTCGGCCAGCTTGTCGCGGTCCAGGCGGACGCCCAGGCCGGGCCCCGACGGAACCGGGATCCTGCCGCCGGAGTACCGCATCGGCCCGCCCTCGATGACGTCGTCGGCGAGGTGGTGGTAGTGCGCGTCGGCGGCGTAGGTGAGGTTGGGCAGGACGGCGCCGAGGTGCAGCATGGTGGCGAGCTGGATGCCGAGCTCCCCGGAGGAGTGGACGGCGACGCCGATCTGGAACGTCTCGCACACCCCGGCGGCCTTCACGCACGCCCGGATGCCGCCCCAGAACGTCGTGTCGAGCAGGACGACGTCCGCGCTGCGGCGCAGCACGTTCGCGGCGAGCTGCTCGAAGTTCACGACGACCGTGTTGGTGGCGAGGGGGACGTTGACGCGCTCGCGGACGAGGCGCAGCCCCTCCAGCCCGAGGACGGGGTCCTCCAGGTAGTCGTTGGGCAGGTCCTCGATGGCCTTCCCGAACCGCAGGCCCTCCTCCAGGCTCAGCACGGAGTTCGGGTCGTAGCGGAAGCGGTCGCCGGGGAACGCCTCGGCGAGCGCCTTGTAGCACTCCAGCTCGTGGGCCGGCGGGAACACCCCGCCCTTCAGCTTGTGGACGGTGAACCCGTGCGCGTCCTTGAGCGCGCGGGCGTGCTCGACGAGCTGCTCGGGGGTGCGGACCTCCGGCGAGCCCCCGGCGCCCGGATAGCGGTAGAACAGGTAGGACGCGAACGGGACGGAGTCGCGGATGCGTCCGCCGAGCAGGTCGTGCACCGGGACGCCGAGATGCTGGCCGACGAGGTCGAGGCAGGCGAACTCGATGGCGGCGAGCATCTGGGTGCGGTTGTTGTACAGGCTCGCCGTCGGGTTCGCGATCTTGAAGCGGAGCGCCTCCAGCTCGAACGGGTCGTGGCCCTCCAGGTGCGGGGCGAGGGCCTGGAAGGCGGCCTCGGCGCTCTGCCCGCCGCCGCCCATCTCGCCGAGCCCGACCAGGCCGTTGTCGGCCTCGACCTCGACGATCGTCCGGACGAAGCGGCCCCAGTGCGCGCCGTTGCTGTGCAGGAGGGGGGCCTCCAGCGGCACGGTGACCGTGGTGGCGCGGATACCTGTGATCTTCATGTGTCCCCGATCCGTACTCAACGCCGAACCGTGACGGTGGCGACGCCGCAGGCGGGCAGCCGCACCGTCATGGTGCCGTCCCGGACGGGCAGCTCCGCCGGGTCACGCTCCAGACCGCCGCTCAGCGAGGCGCCGGTGGCGCCCGGAACGTGCAGGCCCGTCTCCACGGGGCCCGCGGCGAGCGACTGGAGCCGGACGGCCAGCCCGTCGCCGTCGCGGGCGCGGCCCACGGAGGTGACGAGCACGTCCGGGTCGTCCACGCGCAGGAAGGTCCCCGATTCCGCGGCGGGCATGTCGCCGGTGGCGAGGGTGGCGACGAACGGGTCGGTGATCCCGGCGGCCGTGCGGGCGCCGAGCCGCCGGCCCGAGCCCGCCGCGCCGGACGCGAACGCGTACCGGAACGTGGTCTCGCCCTGCTGCTGGGACGGGAAGTTGGTGTCCCAGATGTTGTTCAGCGCCCACGAGTAGACGGTGCCGTCCTCGTTGTCGAGCGTGGGCGGGAACGGCGCGTAGGGCATGTGGATGGAGCCGAACTGGACGAGCGGGGCCTCCAGCGTCGCCCACGCCACGGTCAGCTCGGGGTCCTCGAAAGCGACCCAGTGGCGGATCGGGCGCATGTGCTCGGCCGATCCCGGGACGCTCGGGACGCCGGTGCCGCCGACGCCGCCGGTGAGCTCCCACGCGGCGGGCGGGCCGTCCACCGCGAACGGGAACGCGAAGAAGACCGCCTCCTTGGCCGCGGTGGGCTGCTTGCCGAGCTGGTAGCGGACGTCCACGCGCGGCACGCCCGCGTACAGGTCGATGGTCGTGCGGAGCCAGTCGACGCCCTTGCCGTGCAGTTCGACGACGAGCCGCTCCCCCGCGGGCGTCCGGCTGCACTCGGTGACGGTGGCGTGGGTGGCGACGGCCCGGTCCCCGAGCATCGTCTTGTCGTGCACGAGCATGTGCCCGGACATGTGGTTGAAGTGCGGCGCGGTCGCGTACCGGTCGTAGACGTACTGCCCGAAACCGGCGACGGCGTCGGCGTTCACGAGCTCGCGGCCGGCGGTCTTGTCGAAGACCGAGGCGATGTGCCCTTCCCTCAGGTCGTAGACGACCCGGTAGAACTCGTTCTCGATCGTGCCGCCGGAGCCGAGGTCGACCGGCCCCGGCGCGCCCGCCTCGGCCCGGACGACGTCCACGCGGACGTGACCGTGGCCGGGGACGTCCGGCACGACCGCCTCCAGGTGGCGGCCGATGGGGCGGGTGGGCCACTCGTCCGGGTCGACCTCCTCCTCGCGGTGCGGGACGGGTTCGCCGGTGCGGGCGTCGACCAGCGCGACGGGGACGTCCACGGCGACGACGTCGCGGGGCAGGAACGCGCGGGCCACGTCCGTGCGGGCGGCCGTGCCGGGGTTGACGACGAGGAACGAGGCGAGCGCGTCCGGCGCGGCCCCGAACGTCGCGCCGATCCGCCGCGCGCCGGCCTGGAGCAGGTCGAGGGCGTCGTCGTGGGCCTGGTAGCCGACCTGGGACTTGCGGGTCCACTGCAGGCCGCCGGAGTCGCCGCCCTCCTCCGCGTCCTCCCACGGGTTGGCGGCGCCCCAGGTGTGCTCGTCGAACAGCGCGGCCCGGTCGTAGGCCTCGTCGATCGCCCGGGTGGCCGCGAGGGACGCGCCGGCGCGCTCGCCGCCGCGCTCGTCGGCGAGGGCGTGCAGCGTCTCGGCGGCCCGCAGGACGTTCTGCGCCCGCCGGACGTAGCCGAGCGGCCGGGCGCCGGAGCCGAGGCCGTCGGCCCACCAGTCCGTCCAGTCGCCCTCGTGGGTCTGGAGCCGGTCGCCGTGGTGCTCCTCGACGTACTCGAAGAAGTCGGCGTTGGTCGCCATCCGCAGCCGCGGGTAGGCCCAGGTCTCGTTCCACCGGTGCGCGATGTCGGCGGGGACGATCGACGGCCCGGCGTTGTCGGCGTGCGCGCCCTGCACGCGCAGGTGGACGGCGTCCAGGAAGTCGGGGTCCTTGGCGGCGCCGACCTGGCCGGGCGCGGCGTACCAGCCGAACGTGCCGGGCCCGTAGGGGTAGGGCCGGTCGGCGAGGGACCCGAGGTAGCGGGGCAGCAGGTCCTCGGCGAGGTCGTAGCCGTCGACGAGCCCGACGGTGTTGCCCTCCATGTAGGCCATGCCGTGCGGGGTGTCGGTGAACCAGACGATCAGCTCGCCGCCGCCCGGCGACCGCCACCGGAACGGGCGGGCGAGCCTGTCGCCGCCCGTGATGTACGGGACGGAGCGCCCGGCCCAGTTGTGCGCGGCGGCGAGGTAGCGGACGCCGGCCGCGTTGAGGGCGTCCACGGTCCCGACGACCGCGCCCGGGATGTCGGTGTGCATCGCCGAGCGGACCTCGATGCCGTGCTCGCGGCGCAGCTGCTCGACGAAGCGGAGCTGCCGGTACAGCTCCTCGGTCGAGCACGCCTCGGTGTGCAGCTGCATCGGGAACGCGGTGACCTCGATGTCGCCCGCGCGGGCCCGCTCGGCGAACTCGGCGACCTGGTCCTCGGGGCGGGTCGCGAGCCACCGCAGCGCGGGCATGGACGACTCGACCGACCAGCGGAACCGGGCGTCGTCCGGCCGCCCGTCGGTCTCCCGCGCCAGCCGCAGCGCCGCGTCGAGGTAGTCGAGGTGGTGCCGCAGGACGGTGCCCTGCGTGTCGGTGTAGCCGATGTCGAGGTGCGAGTGGTGGACGACGAAGACGTTCCACTTGCGCTGCGGGGTGACGTCGAGCGGCGCGGCCCCGACGAGGCCGCCGGAGTCGCGCACCTCCAGGGTGAGGCGGCGGGGGGCGTCCACCTCGGGGACGAGTAGCGTGACGCTCCCGCCCTCCGCCGCCGCGGACGCGACCCGGGCGTCGCCGTCCTTGAGGGCGACCTCCACCGGCGCCCCGCCGGACAGCGTCAGCCGGACGGCCTGGCGGAGCGCGCCGTTCTCGTCCCGCCTGAACAGCGGCAGCACGGCGGCGCGCACCGACAGGCCGCGCACGGCGAGCACCTCGGTGGAGGTGTCCTGGCGCAGCGCGTCGCGGATCCCGTCATAGTCGGGCGAGCCGAGGCTCGCCTGAAGCAGGCGACTCGTCATCGTTATGCGTCAATCTCTCTTTCGGGGATCTTTCAGAACTGGGCGAGGGTGAGGCCGCGGGTGAAGAGGCGCTGGGTCGCGAGGAAGATCGCGACGGTCGGCAGGGAGACCACCAGGCCGGCGGCCAGCGCGATCGGCACCGGCGTCCCGGCGTAGACGTCGGTGGTCAGCGCGGACAGCTCGGCCCACACCGGCCGGACGGTCGGCGACTGCGAGAGCGTCAGGCCGAACAGCAGGTCGTTCCAGACGAAGGTGAACTCCAGGATGAACACCGCGGCGAGGGCCGCGGCCGACAGCGGCAGGTAGATCCGCCAGAAGATCCGGAAGGTGGAGGCGCCGTCCAGCCGGGCCGCCTCGAAGATCGACACGGCGACGTTGCCGAAGAAGTTGCGCATCACCAGCGCGGCCAGCGGCACGTTGACCGCCGAGTAGATGATGATCAGCCCGAGGCGGTCGTCGTACAGCGTCACCTTGCTGTAGCCGACGAACAGCGGCACCAGCAGCATCTGGAACGGCACGACCGTCCCGGCGAAGATGACCACGAACCAGGCGAAGCCGTGCCGCAGGCGCAGCACCACGATCGCGTACCCGGCGAGCGCGCCCATCAGGACGGCCAGCGCGGGCGAGACGACGCTGTACAGCAGGGTGCTGAGCAGCGTGTCGCCGACGGCGGTGCGGTCCCAGGCCTGCGCGATGTTGTCGAACAGGCCGATGGAGGACGGCGGGCTCACCGCGTCCGAGGGGTCGTAGTCGCCGGCGGGCCGCAGCGCGTTCGCGACGATCAGGTAGGTGGGGAAGAGCCACACCAGGCCCAGCGCCGCCAGCACGGCGCGGCGCGCGTGGAGGAGTCCCTTTCCGGTCATCGCGTCTCCTCCCTGCTCACCTGGCGGCGCAGGTACACGTACGAGGCCAGGCCCGTGACGGTGGTGAGCAGCACCGCGACCGCCGACCCGTAGCCGTACTCGTTGGCGACGAACACGTCCCGGTACATGGTCACGGCGAGGGTCTCGGACGAGCGCCCGGGACCGCCCTGCGTCATCACCCACACGATGTCGAAGTTCTTCAGGCCGGCGACGAGCGCGAGGCCGAACACCACGGTGGTGATCGGGCGCATCAGCGGCCAGATGACGTGCCGGAACATCGCCCATCCGGACGCGCCGTCGATGCGGGCGGCCTCGATCGGCCCCTTCGGGATCGACTGGAGGCCGACGACGAACAGCAGCATGTTGACGCCGAGCTGCTGCCACGTCCACACCACGATCATGGCGACGGTGTTGCGGGGACCGTCCTGCAGGAACGCGGTGTCGCCGCCGGGCATCCCGAACAGGGTCAGGATCTGGTTCGCCATCCCGTCCGGCTGGAGGATGAAGCCCCAGATCACGCCGTGTCCGGCGCCCGACATGGCGTACGGGAGCAGGAACGGCAGCCGGAACCACGCGCCCCGCTTGAGGTCGTAGGACAGGACGGCGACGAGCAGCCCGAGCCCCACCGGCAGGACGACGGTGCCGGCGACCCACAGCAGCGTGTTGCGGATCGAGGTGACGAGCGCGTCGTCCTCAAGGAGCCGCCGGTAGTTGTCGAGGCCCGTGAACTCGGGTGAGGCGAGCCCGTCGTAGCTGGTGAAGCTCAGGTACGCCGTCCACAGGAACGGCAGGTAGAGCAGGACGGCGACGAACAGCACGGCCGGCGATATGTAGACGTGCCGGAACCGGCCGTGCAGCGCGAACCCCTTGCCGGGGCGGGCGCCGGACGCCTTGCGGCGCCCGCCGCCCGCGGGGGGCACCACCGTCAGCTGGGGACGGTCGGCGGTGGCCTTGTGCGTGCTCATGGGTCAGTGCGACTTCCAGTAGTCTTCGTTGACCTTCTGGATGCCCTTGAGCACGTCCATGTAGGTCTCCGGCTTGTTGAGGAACTTGTCGAAGCCGCTGAGCGCCTCGGTGAGCACCGGCGCCGGGGCCGCCTCGAAGTAGCGCAGGACCAGGCGGTTGCCGCCCGACGCGGCCTCCTTGGTGACCTTGTCCAGCTCGGGGTCGGCGACCTTCACCTTCGGGTTGCCGGAGACGTCGCCGCGCGCGTTCGCCCACTTCTCCTGCGCGGCGGGCGTGACCCACCACTTGAGGTACTTGGTGCTGGCGGCCGCGTCGGGGGCCTTGCGCAGCGAGCACAGCGGGCCGCTCTCGAACACCAGCGACCGCTTGGGCAGCGCCGGGTCCACGTTCGGGATGAAGAAGAACCCGTAGTCCTCGCCCTGCTTGAGGCCGCGCTGGGTCATGCTCGTGTTGAACCAGGTGCCGTTGACGACCATGGCCGCGTCGCCGGACTTGAAGTGGTCGGCGGGGTCGGCCTTGTCGCCCGGCTTGCTGAACCACCCGGCGTCGATCATCGACTTCCAGCGCTCCATCGCCTTCACGACGCCGGGGTCGGTGTAGGACGCCTGGCCCTTCGACAGCCGCTCGTACAGGTCGGGGTCGGTGCCGGCGAGGATCTGCTCGAACCAGGCGAAGGAGAACAGCGACGTCGGGGTGGTCTGGTTGAAGGGGACCTGGCCCTTCGACTTCAGCGTCTGCGCCGTCTTCTCCAGCTCCGCCCACGTCGTGGGCGGCTTCAGGTCGTACTTGTCGAAGATCTTCTTGTTGTAGAACATCCCCCAGTAGGCGGTGTTCAGGGGGACGCAGTACTGCTTGCCGTCCACGGTGTAGTACTTCTTCAGGTCCTCGGTGAGGTCGCCGCTGCCGATGGCGTCCTGCCAGATCTTCGTGGTCTCGGCGACCTGGTTCTGCTTGACGATCTCTTCCAGGCGCCCGCCGGTCGTCCAGGTGAACAGGTCGGGCTTGACGTTCGTGCGAAACGAGGTCTTGATGAACGCGGTGTAGGTCGGCTCGTCGGTGTAGCCGACCGGCGTCATGCCGAGGCCGGTCTGCTGCTTGCCGAGGGCGCCCATCTGCTCGAAGTAGGGCTTCCACGCGCCCTTGTCGTTGTAGAGCTTGAGCTCGGACCTGCTCCCGCCCGAGTCGCCGGACCCGCAGCCGGCGGCGAGCAGCAGCGCGCCCACGGTGAGCGCGGTCACCTGGAGTCGCTTGGACGGCACCATGGTGAGCCTCCTTCATCGGGCGGCGATGCCCGATCGGGGTGGTCGAAGGATGGAATCGGAGAAGGGTGAACCGGCCGCGCGGCGCTCTCGCCGGCGGCGGGGAGGCGGCCCGCTCAGGCGAGCCGCTGCTCGATCACGTGTTTGACGTCGGCGAGGTGGGACCGCATGAGGGACTCGGCGTCCCGCTCCGCGCCCGCCTCGATGGCGGCGAGGATCGCGGCGTGCTCGTCGAAGTCGCGGACGCGGTCGTCGAAGATCCGCTGTATCGCGCGCTGCTCGGAGGCGTGCACCGACAGCAGGGAGTCGATGACCTCGCAGAGCACGGAGTTGCCCGCGACGCCGGCGACCTCCCGGTGGAAGGCCATGTTCGCCTTGTGCAGGCGGGCCTCCGCCTCCGGCTCGTCCGTGCCGAGGTCCGCGCCCGCCTGGTCGAGGAGGGCCCGGAGCAGCTCGATGTCGGCGGGCCGCGACCGCCGCGCCGCCCGTCCGGCCAGCGGCGGCTCGATGAGCAGCCGCGCGTCCAGCAGCTGGAGCAGCCGGTCGGCCTCCAGCTCGCGGACGTTGGGGTTGGGGATCACCACGCGTTCGAGGTCGGCGCCCACGTAGATGCCCGAGCCGTGCCGGAGCTGGATCGCCCCCGTCGCCTCCAGGCGGCGCAGGGCCTCCCGCAGCGTCGGGGTCGTCACCGCGAAGCGCTGGGACAGCTCCCGCGCGGACGGCAGCCGGTCGCCGGCGCGCAGGCCGCCGTCCCTGATCAGGTCCAGCATGCGCTCCGTGAGGGCGTCCGCCAGGCTCGGCCGGGCCACATCCTGTGACATCGCCACCTCGTTCCCAAGACGTAAAGTCATCTAATCACTTAGCGATTGGCGTGTCCACCCTCCCGGAGAGACATCGCCGCAGGACGGCGCGCTCCTCCTCGAACGCGAGCCGCCCGAGCCGCGCCGACATGATGCCGTCGAAACCGTGGCAGGCGCCCGGCACATGGTGCAGCTCCGTGGAAACCCCGGAGACGATCAGCCGGTGCGCGTAGGCGAGTCCCTCGTCCCGCAGCGGGTCGTGCTCGGGGACGAGCACGTACGCGCGCGGCAGGCCGCTCAGGTCCTCGGCCCGCGCCGGGGCGGCGTAGGCGGGGACGTCCGCCCGCCCGCCGAGGTAGTGGCGCCACATGTGCCGCACGTCGCCGCTGTTGAACAGCGGCGGCTCGGTGAACGTCCGCATCGACGGCGTGGCCATCCGGTCGTCCAGGACGGGGTAGAGCAGCATCTGGAACACCAGCGGCGGCCCGCCCTCGTCCCGCGCCCGCAGCGCCACGGCGGCGGCCAGCGCCCCGCCCGCGCTCCCGCCGCCGACCGCGACCCGCTCCGGGTCGCCGCCGAACTCCCCCGCGTGCTCGTGGGCCCACGCGGTCGCGGCGTAGCAGTCCTCGAACCCGGCCGGGAAGGGATGCTCGGGCGCGAGCCGGTAGTCGACGGAGACGACCGCGATCCCGTCCTCCCCGGCGAACTCCAGGCACCGCTCGTGCTCGTTCTCCAGCCCGCCGGTCACGAACCCGCCGCCGTGGAAGTACACGAGCACGGGCGCCGGCGTCTCGCGCGGCCGGTAGATCCGCACCGGGACCCCGCCGGCGACGAGCCGGTCCTCGACGGCCGCCCTCCCGTCGCCCACGGGCCGGGCGAGGGCGCGGACCAGATCGTTCATCGCGGCGCGGGCCCGCGCGGGATCCGCGAGCCCGACGTAGGGCATGCCGTCCAGCGCGGCGGCGAGTTCGGCGTCAAGGGGCATGGTCGCAACCTCCGAGCGGGGGAACGGGACGCGCCCCCGGGCGGGAGGTAACCCGGGGGCGCGGGAAGCGGCACCGCCGTGGACGGGACGACGGCACCGCGGCTTGGGGGCTAGCCGGAGACCGGCAGGTTGATGTAGCGCGCCCGGTAGATGCTGACGTCCCGGTAGTTGTCGTTGGCCGGGCCGGCGGTGGCGTCCAGGCTGTTGACGTTGTAGGAGATGACCAGCGTGCCGCTGGACGAGAGCGCCGCGTGCTGGTGGGCGTTGTAGGTGAAGATGTCAGGGTCGCCGTAGGAGCCGAGGGGCCCGGTCTCGGGCGTCCGGTACACGGTCTGCTCGCCGCTGAACGGCCCGGCCGCCGAGCACGACAGCCAGACGTCGATCTCACCGCCGAAGGCGATGTTCGCGTCCTGGTTGACCATGACGTAGTGCGATCCGCGCTTGGTGACGCTGAACTCGTTCGACACCCCGCTCATCAGCCGCACCGAGTCCGTCTCCGTGGACGACCAGCCGCTCGCGGTGCGGTACTGCCAGGCGCCGCGCAGGTCCGTGCCGATGACCCGCGCGACGCGCAGGTACTTGGTGTTCACCTGCGTCTGGGGGTCGGTGTAGTCCTCGGTGCCGTACACGTAGGTGTAGCCGCCGTCCCTGAGCAGCGCCGACCCCCACTGCACGCCCGACGCCGAGGGCATCGCCTGCACGGTCGGCGCGGCGAGGTTCCCGGTGGAGAACCGGGCGAGGACGTTGTCCTTGAACTTCATGTCCCACCCGGTGCCGTTGCTCGGGTCCGGGTCGTAGTACTCGCGGTAGAGCTGCTGGACCTCCGACCCGCTCTGGGTGAGGTCGCCCGCCCAGTACCAGTGGGCCGGCTGCGCGGGCGGCATGACCGCCTTCGGGGCGGCGGCGGTCCCGCCGTGCACGGTGGTCAGCCCGCCTCCCGTGCCCTGGACGACGAACGAGTTGTTGATGAACGGCGTCGTCCCGCCCTCCTCGACGACGACCGGCCGCGACCCGTCCGCGTTGACCTTGCCGAGGAAGGTGTCGGAGTAGGCGTAGACGATGCGCCCGTCCGCGAGCTTCAGCGAGTACGTCGTGTCCGCGCCGGTCCAGTCGTCCAGGAGCGTGTTGCTGTTGCCGTAGGACGTGAACTTGCCGTTGAGGGCGGTGTTCTGCGAGGCGGTCCCGAAGGTCGGCGCGGCGCTCCCGGAGCACGTGGGGCCGGCGGCCGCGCGACCGAGGGCCTTCCCGCGCCCCTTTCCGGGGCCGTGGCCGTGCGTGTCGGCGCCCGCGGGCACGGCGGGCGCGGCGACGAGCAGCAGGGCGGCCGCGAGGACTCCGGCGCGCCGCCGCCACCCCCCGCGAACGGAGGAGGGGCGATCGGAAGAGAAGGGAGAGGGAGGGACGGACGCCTGCATGGAAACCTCCGCGAGGTCACGATCACACGGTCCTCGTGCGCCCCACATTTTGAGTCATCAAATGACTTGGTGTCTAGGTCTTTTAGGAGATTTCCGGCAGTGCCGTCGGATTGCGGGCCAGCAGCCCGCCGTCCACCCGGTGCTCCGCCCCGGTCACGAACGACGAGCGCGGCCCGGCGAGGAACGCCACCACCTCGGCGACCTCCGCGGGCGCCGCGACCCGCCCGAGCGGATGCGCGCGCCCCCACTCGGCGACCTGCGCGTCCTGCCCCCTGTCGCCGCGGAACAGGTCGGCGGCCCAGCGCAGCATGGGAGTGTCGACCGACCCCGGGCACACGACGTTCGCACGGATGCCGTCGGCCGCGTGGTCCAGCGCCACCGCCCGCGTCAGCGCGTTGATCGCGGCCTTGCTCGCGCTGTAGGCGGCGACCCGATCCTGCGAGACGAACGCCTGCACCGACGACACCGTGACGACGGTGCCCCCGCCCCGGCGCCGCAGCTCGGGCACGGCGGCGCGGCAGGCGAGGAAGACGCCCTTGACGTTGACGCCGAGCACCTCGTCCCACAGCTCCTCGGACGTCTCCTCGACCGTCCCGTACCGCTGCACGCCCGCGCACGTCACCAGCACGTCCAGGCCGCCGTACCGGGACACAGCCTCCCCGACCAGCCCGTCCATCCGCGCGGCGTCGGTCACGTCGGCGACGGCGCCGGCGACCTCCAGCCCCTCGCCCCGCAGGTCCTCCTCCGCCCGGCGGACCTCGTCCTCGCCGATCCCGCAGAACACCACGGCGGCGCCGTCGCGGGCGAGCCGCTCCACCACGGCCCGCCCGATCCCCAGCGACCCGCCGGTCACCACGGCGACCTTGCCCTCGAACTCCCTCACGTGCCCTCCTCGATGACCGCGGCACGCAGCCACAGGCTCCGCCGCGCATGCGGTTCCAGCGTCAACGCGGTGCCGTTCGCGACGGCGGCGGCCAGCCCGTCCGTCGGGTATCCGGCGAACGGCTCCAGGCCCATCACGTACGCGCGGCCCCACCACGGATGCCCCGTGGTCGCCCCGAACTCCTGCCACAGCCACAGATGCGGCAGGACGTCCACGTCCCAGCGCACCCGCATCCCGAAACCGTCCGGGTCGACGACCTCGTAGCGGCCCTCCTCCAACCCGGTGAGATAGACGATCTCACTCGGCACCCCGGCATCGGGCACCACACCAAGGTCGACGATCCCGCCGCCCTCACCCGGCACGCACGGCCACGCATGCGGACCACCGCCCCGCACCCGCCGCCCGCCGGGACCGATCGCCGTCTCGTGCGGAACCACGAGAGCGCCCTCGGCCACCCTGACCCGGTGCCCGGGCCGCAGAAACGGCGCCCCGAACACGATGTGGTGCCCCCACATCGCCTCCAGCGCCACCCCCGACTCGTTGACCAGCTCCTCCTCCACGAGGAGCTCGGCCTCGCCCGCCTTCAACCGCAGCGTCTTGACGACCCGCAGCGGCATCCGCCGCCCCCGGACGGTGAGCCGGACCGCGACCTCCCGAGCGTCGTCGGCCACGATCTCGGAATCCCACGGCAGCCCGGCCACCTCCCCGTGCTGCGCGAACGCCGCCCCCCGGTACGTGCTGGGCGCGCCCCCGTTGGGCAGGACCTCCTGCCACCCGCCCTCGTAACCGTCGAGGAACAGAGCGACATCGTCGCCCGCTCCCCCCGCCACGTCCCGCGGATCGCGCAGCCCGCCAGGCGAGAGCCACACGAAATCCATGTCGCGCGGCTTGAAGCAGAACTCGGCGACATCACCGCCCTTGCCCACGAGGACAGTCACCCGGAGCAGCTCGTTCTCCAGGACCACGGCCCCGATCCCGGCCCAGATGATCTCGTGAACGCGGGCGCCCCAGTTGCGGGACGGCCGGTGCCGGCGCATCAGCTCCAGTTCTCCGCGCCGCTGAAGGCGAAGTGCTCCCCCGCCCGGTACCGGGGCCGCGGCTGGTACTCGTTCACGCCCGGGTCGCCGCGCAGCAGCAGCGCGGACGGGAACGGCAGCGGCTCCGCGGTGATGCGCGTCGAGGTCGGGATGTACCGGATGGTCAGCCCGCACCGCCGGTGCGGCGACTCGTTCGCGTTGCTGCCGTGCATGATGTTCGGGTGGTGGACCTCGACGTCGCCGGGTTCGAGGACGAGGTCCACGGCGCGCGACTCGTCCACGCCCACGGCGCTCTCCACCCCGAAGACGGCTTCCGCGTCCTCCCGCTCCCGCACCTCGTGCAGGACTTCCCTGTGGCTCCCGGGAATGACGCGCAGGCACCCGTTCTCCGGCGTCGACCGGTCGACGGCGAGCCACAGCGTCACCACGCGCATCGGTTCGAGCGGCCAGAACGCCCCGTCCTGGTGCCACAGCACGGCCTTGCCGGTGAAGGGCGGCTTGGAGATGTAGGCGGACGCGAACAGGGCGATGTCGGGCCCGACGAACCGCTCGGCGACGTCGAGGAGCCGCTCGTCGGACACCAGCCGCACCCAGAACGGGTCCCTGGCGACGAGCTCGGTGGAGAGCTCCTCGCCGGTCCGGTCGGGATACCGAGCCTCCAACCAGCGGACATGCTCGTCCGCCTCCGCCACCAGTTCCGGATCCAGCACGTTCCGGAAGATCGCGTACCCGTCCTCGTCGTAACCTCGCAGCGGGTCGTGCATGGGGCGTCCCCTCTCGATGAAGCGCGACACCCCGAAGTCGTAGTCATCAGATCACTTGTTGTCTAGATGTATCGTGGCCCGCCATGCGGAACCGGATCGCCCTGATCGGCGAATGCATGATCGAACTGAGCCATCTCGCCCCCGACCGCCTGGCCGTCGCCTACGCGGGCGACGCCTTCAACGTCGCCGCCTACCTGGCCCGCACCGCCGCCCCCGGCACGGCCGACGTCCAGTTCGTCACCCTCGTCGGCGACGACCCCTACAGCACCCGGATGCGCGAATCCTGGGCCGCCCACGGCGTGAACGCCGACCACACCCGCGCCATCCCCGGCGGACAGGCTGGCCTCTACCTCATCCGCACCGACGAGAACGGCGAGCGGACCTTCCATTACTACAGATCGCAGTCGGCGGCCCGCGGCCTCTTCGGCCCCGCCCACCCCCCGGAGATCGACGACGCGATCGCCGACCACGACCTCGTCTACCTCTCCGGCATCACGCTGTCGATCCTCGGCGCCGACGCCCGCGGAAGGCTCCTCGCCGTCCTGGACGAGACCCGCCGCCGCGGCGGCCGAGTGGCCTTCGACACCAACTACCGCCCCGCCGGCTGGCCCTCCCCCGCGGCCGCCGCCGAAGCCATGTCCGCCGTCCTGACCAGGACGGACATAGCCCTCCCCACCTTCACCGACGACCAGGCCGTCTTCGGCGACCGGACCCCGGCCGACACGATCAGCCGCCTGAGACGAGCCGGGGTGACCGAGATGGCGGTCAAGCGAGGCCCCCAGGGCTGCGTGATCGCCGACACCGTGACGAACCTCAAGATCCCCGCCGTCCCCCACGTCCAGGTGATCGACACCACGGCCGCGGGCGACGCCTTCAACGGCGCCTACCTGGCCACCCGCCTGACCGGCGCCCCCCAGCGACAAGCAGCCGAAGCCGCCACCACCCTGGCCGCCCAGGTGATAACCCACCGAGGCGCCCTACTCCCCCCAGCGCAACCCGCGCAAGCCAAGAGCGAGGCAAGCCACTAGGCACCACCCACGCACGGCACGAGCGAAGCGAGAGCCCCCCGCGAAGCGAGCCGCCAGGCGAGCCGAAGCGCCAGAGCAACCCCCCACAACCCGCGGTAGACCCCAGCAAACGAGCCGAACCGAAACCCCCCGCTCCGCACACATCACCAGCCACCACAGCACCCCGGACCAAGGGTGACTGTCGCGATCGCGTCCGAAGGCAGTTTCGAGCGAAGCAAGAAACTGATCGCGAAGCGAGCCGCCAGGCGAGACGGAGCGATGCCAGCGATCGCACGCGTTGGGTTGGGTTGGGGCGCCCCAGGCGCCCCAACCCAACCCAACGCAAATAAACACAGCGCGCCGAAGTCTCGATGCACGGCTCGTAGGCGGTAGTTTCGATGGCAGCGGGACCATCCTGCGAGGGAGTGACGTGACCGAGGAAACCGCTGCAATGCCGGCCAGTACGAAGTTGTCCGTCCGTGACGTGGTCACGGTGAAGCTGCCTGCCGCGAGTGCCTACCTGTCCGTGCTGCGGACCGCGACCGCGGGCCTGGCGGCCAGGTTGGACTTCACGCTGGACGAGATAGAAGACCTGCGCATCGCCGTTGACGAGGCGTGCGCGATGCTGCTCGCTCAGGCGGTGCCGGGCACCGACCTGACGTGCGAGTTCGAGCTGACCGGGGAGGCGATGCGCATCTCCGTGTCGGTCCTGACGGTGGACGGTGAGGAGCCGAGCCGCGACACGTTCGCCTGGACGGTGCTGTCGTCCCTGGCGGGCGAGGTGGACGCCAGGGCGGGCTCCGACGACCGGGTCACCGTGACGCTGCAGAAGCGGCGCGGTGCGGCGGGGGCCCCGTGACGGAGAAGACGACGACGGAGCAGACGACGGTCGCGGGGGCGAGCACCGAGCGTTCGGACAGCAGCGCGGTCCCTGACCGGGCGCGGGCGCGGGCGCTTTTCGAGCGTCTCGCGCAGCTGCCGGAGGGCGACCCGGAGCGTCAGCGCATCCGCGACCAGCTCGTGGAGCTGCATCTGCCGCTGGTGGAGTATCTCGCCCGGCGCTTCCGCAACCGCGGGGAGTGGCTGGACGATCTGATCCAGGTCGCCACGATCGGTCTGATCAAGTCGATCGACCGGTTCGACCTGGAGCGCGGGGTGGAGTTCTCCACCTATGCCACGCCGACGATCGTCGGCGAGATCAAGCGGCACTTCCGCGACAAGGGCTGGGCGGTGCGCGTGCCGCGCCGGCTGCAGGAGCTGAAGCTGTCGCTGACGAAGGCGATCAGTGATCTCGCGCAGCGGGAGGGCCGCGCCCCGACGGTGAGCGAGCTGGCGGCGCACCTGCAGATGAGCGAGGAGGAGGTGCTGGAGGGGCTGGAGTCGGCGAACGCCTATTCCACGGTGTCCCTCGACGCGCCCGACTCCGGTGACGAGGACGCGCCCGCGGTGGCGGACTCGCTCGGCATGGTGGACGAGTCGCTGGAGGGCGTGGAGTACCGCGAGTCCCTCAAGCCGCTGCTGGAGAAGCTCCCGGCGCGCGAGAAGAAGATCCTTCTGCTGCGCTTCTTCGGGAACATGACGCAGTCGCAGATCGCGGCGGAGCTCGGCATCTCCCAGATGCACGTGTCCCGGCTGCTGGCGCGGACGCTCGCGCAGCTCCGGGACGGGCTGACCGCCGACGAGTAGCGGGTGAAGAGCCGAAAGGGCCCCGAGGACGCGTCCTCAGGGCCCTTTCGGCGTCCGTTCAGTTCTCGCCCTTCTTGACGGGCTGCTCGTTGAGGCGGTCTTTGAGGCGGCGTCCGAGGGAGCGCGGCTCCCCGGTCGGCGGGGCGCCGGCGGCCTTGGCGGGTGCGGGTTCCTTCGGCGCGTCCTCGTCGTCCTCGTCGTGGTCCTCGATGAGCCAGGCGGTGCTCGGCGGGCTGAGGACGGCGATCAGCGCGAGGACGGCGACGAGGCCCAGCGGGACGGCGATCGCGGGCCGGTCGCTCTGCCACAACGAGTAGGCGATCGGCAGGGCGAACAGCTGGGTCAGGACCGTGGGGGCGCGGCTCCACTGGGCGGCGCGCAGCAGCCCGCGGGCGCAGCCCAGCATGCCGAGGCCGCCGGCGAGGGCGAGGACGGTGACCCCGATCGCGCTGGCCGGGTCGACGGCGGCGCCGGCGGCCGTCTCGACGCCGGTGAAGACGCCGAATCCGACGGCGGCGGCACCCTCGGCGGCCTGGAGCGCGGCGGCGGCCTGCACGGTGATGGGACGCTTGGTCACACCCAGAAACCCTACTCGCCCCCTGCGGCGGGCCGCTCCCAGGGGAAACTGCGGGCGAACGCATCCGGAACGATCGATACCCTGACGCCGTGCGCGCCATGCTCATCGCCAACCCCAAGGCGACCTCCACCTCCCGGCGGGCCCGTGACATCCTCGTGCGGGCCTTCACCGGCGACCTCGACCTCGTCCTCGCGGAGACCGGCCACCGCGGCCACGCGACCGAGCTGGCCCGGCAGGCCGCCGTCGAGGGCTACGACGTCGTGGTCGCCCTCGGCGGGGACGGGACGGTGAACGAGACCGTCAACGGGCTGCTGGCGGACGGCCCGTCCCCCGATCTGCCGGCTCTGGCGGTGCTGCCGTGCGGGAGCGCGAACGTGTTCGCCCGCGCGCTCGGTCTGCCGGACGACCCGATCGGCGCGACGCGGTCCGTGCTGGAGGCGCTGCGGGCGGGCCGGCATCGGACGGTCGGGCTCGGCACGGCGTCCCATCCCGGCGCCCCGGAGCGGTATTTCACGTTCTGCGCGGGCGTGGGGCTGGACGCGGAGGTCGTGCGGGAGGTGGAGCGGCGCCGCGAGGCGGGCCTGCGCGCGGACCCTTCGCTGTATGTGCGGACGGCGATACGGCATTTCTTCTCCGGCACCGATCGACGCCACCCGTCGCTCACTTTGGAACAGCCGGGACGGCCGCCGAAATCCGGACTGTTCCTGGCGTTCATCTCCAATACGTCTCCGTGGACTTTCATGGGCCGGGTGCCGGTGAATCCGAGTCCGAAGGCGACCTTCGCGCGCGGGCTGGACGTGTTCGGGATGCGCTCCCTGGAAGTCGGCCCGACGGTGGGGGCGCTGGCCCAGATGCTGACGCCGCGAGCGCGCCCCATTCAGGGGCGGCACGTCCTCAACCTGCACGATGAGGCCGAGGTCACCGTGCGCGCGGACCGTCCCGTGGCGTTCCAGCTGGACGGCGACTACCTGGGCGAGCAGCGGACGGTCACGTTCCGTTCCGTGCCGAAGGCGATCCGCATCGTCATTTGAGACGTGCGAGCACGCATGTGAGAGCCAAGTAACACACCCGACCGATGGGTGTGACACATGCGACACCCATACTTTGAGAATCCTTTCTCAAAGGTCTTGCGTCTGCCCGCACCCTCCTGAAACGCTCAAAGTGCGCCAGCCGACAGGGGCCCCAACGCCGCCGGTCACCTGCTCGCGGCGCCGCCGAACACGCATCCCTGGACCTGGCCACAGCCACCCCGGGCGTTCGCGACATGTGAACCCGTTCACAAAGAGTGGAGCATCTCCACCACCTGACGAAGGAGTGGACCGCATGGACTGGCGCCACCGCGCAGCCTGCCGTGACGTGGACCCCGAACTCTTCTTTCCGATCGGCAACACCGGCCCCGCGATCCTGCAGATCGAGGAGGCCAAGCAGGTCTGCCGCCGCTGCGACGTGAGCGCGGCCTGCCTGCGCTGGGCGCTGGAGTCCGGCCAGGAATCCGGCGTCTGGGGCGGCATGGGCGAAGACGAACGCCGCGCTCTCCGTCGTTCTCGCCGTGCCCTTAGCGTCAGGCGCTGAGCGCCTTCCTTGCGGGCACGGCCGCGATCGCTGGCATCGCTCCGGCTCGCCTTGCGGCTCGCTGCGCGATCAGATTCTTGCTTCGCTCGAATCTGGCTTCGCACGCGATCGCACACCTCCAGCTCTCTGACGGCTGAGGTGCCGGTTGCTCTTGGTGAGGCGCGGCATCTCCGGCCACGGACCGGATCGAATAGCCGTGGTCAGGGGCGGCTGGGGCGGTGGTGGTGGTCTAGGGGGATGTCCACCACTACTTCCGTGCCGCCGCCCTTTCTTGGGCGGAAGTCCAGGTGGCCGCCCAGTTCGCCGACGATGAGGGTGCGGACGATCTGAAGGCCCAGGCTCTCGGTGCTCTCCATGTCGAAGTCGGCGGGCAGGCCGACGCCGTCGTCCGCGACGATCGTGACGAGGCGGCGGCCGGACGGGCGCTCGGGTTCGGCGCCCGGGGCGCGGGGCTCGTCCGCGCCGGGCGCCGTCCACTCGCCCCAGACCGGGACGCCGGCCGGCTCGTGGGAGACCTCCCCCTCGCCGTAGCGGTGCGCCACGACCTCCAGGGTCCCGAACCGGCTGGCCAGGCCGTGCTCCAGAGCGTTCTGCAGCAGCTCGGTGAGCGCCATCGCGAGCGGCGTCGCGACCTCGGCGGGCAGGACACCGAAGCTGCCGGTCCGCTTGGGCGTCACCTTGGTCTCGGGGGTGGAGACCTCCCCCGCCATCGTGATCACCCGGTCGGCGATGTCGTCGAAGTCGATCAGCTCGTCGGGGGTGTGCGACAGGGTCTCGTGCACGATCGCGATGGATCCGACGCGCCGGACGGCCTCGTCCAGCGCGGCCCGTCCCTCCGGGATCCGCAGCCGCCGCGCCTGGAGCCGCAGCAGCGCCGCGACCGTCTGCAGGTTGTTCTTCACCCGGTGGTGGATCTCCCGGATGGTGGCGTCCTTGGTCATCAGCTCCCGGTCGCGCCAGCGCAGCTCCGTCACGTCCCGGCACAGGACGATCGCGCCGATCCGCGTCCCGCCGACGACGAGCGGGATCGTGCGCAGCTGCATGATCGACCCGCGCGACTCGACCTCGACCTCGCGCGGCGCGCGGCCCGACAGCACGACGCTCAGCGCCTCCTCCATCGGCTCGCCGGTGTCGCACAGGTCCGCGGTGATCTTCCCGAGCGCCTCGCCGACCAGGTCCGTCGGGTAGCCGAGCCGCCGGTAGGCGGACTGGGCGTTGGGGCTGGCGTAGGTGACCTTGCCGGAGCGGTCCAGCCGCATCAGGCCGTCGCCGACGCGCGGCGAGCGGACCATGTTCGGCTCCTCGCCCGGCACCGGGAACCGGCCCTCGGAGATCATCGTGGCGAGGTCGCTGGCGCTCTGCAGGTAGGTCAGCTCCAGCCGGGACGGGGTGCGCGCCGAGCTGAGGTTGGTGCTGCGCTGGATCACCCCGAGGATCTTGGCGCCGCGGCGCACCGGGATGGACTCCTCGCGGACGGGGATGCCGCTGCCCCACTCCGGGTCGCCCTCGCGGACGATCCGGCGCTCCCGCCACGCCACGTCGATCAGCCCGCGGCGGCCCGTCCGGACGACCTTGCCGACGAGGTCCTCCGGGTAGGCGGTCGGCCCGGTCGTCGGCCGCATCTGCGCGATCGCGACCCAGCCGGGGACGGCCGCGCCGGTGTCGAGCACGCCCGGCCTGCCCCGGCCCGCGCGGGACGCCCCGTCGGCGGGCAGCGCCTCCGCCGACCGGAGCGGCACCCACAGCAGCAGGTCCGCGAACGACAGGTCGGCCAGCAGCTGCCAGTCCGAGACCAGCGCGTGGAGCCACTCCAGGTCGGTGTCGGTGAGGTCGGTGTGATCGCGGACCAAATCGGTCAAGGTAGGCACGCCACCATCATCGCCGATGGTTTTCGTTCCCGGGGCAGGTGGCCCCGCCGCCGGGGCCACCTGGCAGGATGCCCGGCATGACCGCAGGACGAGACCCCCTGGCCAGGCTCCGGGACGCGGCGGAGCGGCGCGCCGCCGCCGGGCTGCGCCGGTCGCTGCGCCCCCGCCCCCGCCTCGACGGGCTCACCGATCTGGCGTCCAACGACTACCTCGGCCTGGCCGGCGACCCGCGGCTCGTCGAGGGCGCCGTCGCCGCCGCGCGCGAGTGGGGCACCGGCTCCACCGGTTCGCGCCTCGTCACCGGGACGACGGAGCTGCACGCCGAGCTGGACCGGCGGCTCGCCGCGTTCACCGGCAGCGCCGCCGGCCTGGTGTTCTCCTCCGGCTTCCTGGCCAACCTCGGCGCCGTCACCGCGCTCGCCGGGCCCGACACGCTCGTGGTGTCCGACCAGGTCAACCACGCCTCGATCGTGGACGCGTGCCGGCTGTCGCGGTCCCGCGTCGTGATCGTCCCGCACCGGGACGCCGCCGCGGCGGAGCGGGCCCTCGCCGAGCGCGAGGAGGACCACGCCCTCGTCGTCACCGACGCGGTGTTCTCCGTGGACGGCGACCTCGCGCCGCTCGGCGCGCTGCACGCGGCCGCCCGGGCGCACGGAGCGCTGCTCGTCGTCGACGAGGCGCACGCGCTCGGCGTCGTCGGCGACGAGGGCCGGGGCGCCGCGCACGCCGCCGGCCTCGCGGGCGAACCCGACGTGGTCCTCACCCTGACGCTGTCGAAGTCCCTGGCGTCGCAGGGCGGGGCGGTGCTCGGCGCTCCCGAGGTGATCGACGCCCTGGTCGACACGGGGCGGTCGTTCATCTTCGACACCGGGCTGAACCCGCCCGCCGCGGGCGCCGCCCTCGCCGCGCTCGACGTCCTCGGATCCGACCCGGGCCTGCCCGGGCGGGCCCGCGAGCGGGCGCAGGCGATCTCAAACCTGGCGGCCGGTTCCGGCCTGGAAACGGCCAGGCCCGCGGCGGCCGTGGTCCCGGTGTTCCTGGGCGAGCCGCAGGCCGCGGTGCGGGCCGCGGGGATCTGCGCTGAGCACGGTCTCCGCGTCGGCTGCTTCCGTCCGCCGTCGGTCCCGAAGGGCCGCGCGTGCCTGCGCCTCACCGCACGTGCCACGCTGGACGAGTCGGACCTCACACGATTGCGGGCGGCCCTGGCGGAAATCGCGTCTTCTACCGGCCGTAGTCTTCACCCATAACATCGGGGAAACCGGTGATGAACGTGAGGAGACGCCGTGACGGAGGTCAGGGGCGGGCCCCGGCACGGGGGCGGATTCGAGCACGGCTTCGACCGGATCTCGCTCGGCGACCTCGGTAAGCGCCACCCGAACCAGGCGCCGCGGATCCCCAAGTACTACAAGCTCAAGGAGCTGCTGGTCGAGCTGATCCAGTCGCTCCCGGCGGGCAGCCCGCTGCCGCCCGAGCGGACGCTCGCCGAGAAGTACGAGACGTCCCGCACCACCGTCCGGCAGGCCCTCGCCGAGCTGGTCGTCGAGGGGCGCCTCCAGCGCATCCAGGGCAAGGGGACCTTCGTCGCCAAGCCGAAGGTCGCCCAGGAGCTCCAGCTCGTCAGCTACACCGAGGACATGCGGCACCACGGGCTGCGTCCCGAGACCCGCATACTGGAGGCCGGCTACGTCAGCGCCGACGAGCGCCTCGCGACCCTGCTGTGCATCCGCCCCGGCGGCCGGGTGCTGCGGATCCACCGCCTCCGGCTGGCCGACGGCGAGCCGATGTCGATCGACACGTCCCACCTCCCGGCCCGCCGCTTCCCCGGCCTGCGCCGCGAGCTGCCGCGCCACCACTCCCTGTACGAGACGCTCGCGACCGCCTACGACGTCCACCTCACCGAGGCCGAGGAGACGATCGAGACCGTCCTCGCCACCCCGCACGACGCGCAGCTCCTGGGCGTGGACGTGGGCCTGCCGATGCTGCTGCTGTCCCGCCACGCCTTCGACACGACGGGGCAGCCGGTCGAGTGGGCCCAGTCCCTGTACCGGGGCGACCGCTACAAGTTCATCACCCGGCTCAGCCGCTGACCCGCCGCGCGGGCGCGTCTCAGAGCGTCCGGCCGAGGGCCTTGATCGGCATCTGGAGCTCGGTGAGCAGCTCCAGGTCCTGCCGCGCCGGGCGGCCGAGGGTGGTGAGGTAGTTGCCGACGATGACGGCGTTGATGCCGCCGAGCATGCCCTCGCGGGTGCCGAGGTCGCCGAGGGTGAGCTCGCGGCCGCCGGCGTACCGCAGGATGGTGCGGGGCAGGGCGAGCCGGAACGCGGCGATCGTCTTCAGCGCCTCGGTGCCCTCCACCAGCGGGTAGTCGGCGAACGGCGTGCCGGGGCGCGGCGCGAGGAAGTTCAGCGGGACCTCGTCGGGCTCCAGCTCCGCGAGCTGCGCGGCGAACTCGGCGCGCTGCTCGACGCTCTCGCCCATGCCGACGATGCCGCCGCAACACACCTCCATCCCGGCGTCCTTGACCATGCGGAGGGTGTCCCAGCGCTCCTCCCACGAATGCGTGGTGACGACGTTCGGGAAGTGGGAGCGGGCCGTCTCCAGGTTGTGGTTGTAGCGGTGGACGCCCATCGCGGCCAGCTCGTCGACCTGCTCCTGGGTGAGCATGCCGAGCGAGCACGCGATGTTGATCTCGACGGCGTCGTTGATGGCCTTGACGCCGTCGCGGACCTGCGCCATCAGCCGCTCGTCCGGTCCGCGCACGGCGGCGACGATGCAGAACTCGGTGGCGCCGGTCGCGGCGGTCTCCTTCGCCGCCTCGACCAGCTCGGGGATGTTCAGCCACACCGACCGGACGGGCGACTCGAACTTGCCGGACTGCGAGCAGAAGTGGCAGTCCTCCGGGCAGCCGCCGGTCTTCAGCGACACGATCCCCTCGACCTCGACCTCCGGCCCGCACCACCGCATCCGGACGTCGTGGGCGAGCGCGAGCAGGTCCTGGAGCCGGTCGTCCGGCAGGTTCAGCACCTCCAGCACCTGTCCCCGCGACAGGCCCTCGCCCTCGTCCAGGACCTGGCGGCGCGCGATGTCGAGGATGTCCGTCACGTGTTCTCCTTGTCGGGGCCGAAGGCGGCGCGGAAGACGGCGGGGTCGAAGCCGCCGCCGAACGAGGGGGCCAGGCCGCGGTGCGCGGCCACGAGGAACTCCGCCGGGTCCATGGCCCCGGCGCCGGCGGGCAGCGCGCCCGACAGCGGGCGTGCCGCGATGGTCTCCAGGTCGCGGATGTTGCTGCGCATGGCGAGGTCCGGCTCGTCCGGCCAGGCGCCGATCACCACCCCGGCGAGCTGCACGCCGCGGTGCGCCATCGCCTCCAGGGTGAGCGCTGTGTGGTTGAGCGTGCCGAGGTCGGGCCGGGCCACCACCACGACCGCGGCGCCGAGCCAGCGCGCGAGGTCGGCGATCGTGGTCCCCTCCTCGTCGTAGCGGACGAGGAGCCCGCCCGCCCCCTCGACCAGCACCAGCCGCCGCCCGGACGCCAGGTCCCGGACGCGTTCGGCGACGTCCGGCATCCGGACGGGCGGCATCCCGGCGCGGCGGGCCGCGGCGGCCGGGGAGAGGGGGTCGGGAAAGCGCGCGTACTCGTGCACGTCGTCGATCCCGGCGAGCCTGCGGACCTCGTCGAGGTCGCCCGGCTCCCCGCCGCCGACGCCCGTCTGGCCGGGTTTGACGACGGCGACCGACGCGCCGCGCGCGGCGGCGACCGCGGCCAGCGCCGCGGTGACGACGGTCTTCCCCACACCCGTGCAGGTCCCGGTCACAACGAGCACACTCACAGACCGGCACACTAGCGCGGGCCCGGAACCGGCCCGTCGCCGGGTGTTCCCGGAACCGGCGGAACCCGGGCGGGCCGCCGAGCGTCCAACCGTCATGGCCGGTCCGTACACACGCTCCCGCCGGGCGCCGGCACTCGCCTGCGTCGCCCTGACCGCCGGCGCCGCGCTGGCCGCCTGCGGCGACGGCTCCGGCACCGCCGAGCCCTCCTCCCCCGCGCCCTCTCCGTCCTCGTCCTCGCCGGGCGGCGCCCCCGCGGGCGAGACGCTCGTCCTGCGGTGGCGCAAGACCGGCGGCATCGCCGGTCTCGGCGGCCCGGGGAGCCTCCCCGACTTCTCGCTCTACTCCACGGGCCGCGCGGTCGCCTCGGCCCAGGGCGGGCCGACGGAGTACCGCCTGAAGCCCGACGCCCTGCGGCGCCTCCTCGACGGGGCCCGCGCGGCCGGCCTCGCCCGCTCCCACTCGGTCGGGCCCGGCGGCGTCGCCGACGCGATCACGATCGTGGTCGCCATGGACGGCGCGACGACCCGGATCGTCCAGCCCGAGGCCCAGTCGGGCCCGGAGGCCCGCTTCCTCCAGCGCCTCGACCCGGCCGCCTGGCCCCCGTCCGACCTGACCAGGAAGCCCGCCCCGTACAGGCCGGAGAAGACCGCCGTCCTCGCCGGGCCGACCACGGGAAGCGCCACCGTCAAGGCGTGGCCGCTGGAGCCGCTCGGCAAGGGCGTCCCGGTCGCCGGTGCGATCTGCACGGTGGCCCCGGCCGCGAAGGTTCCCGCCACGAACCCCGGCACCGCGTGGCGCAGCGGCGGCCAGGCCTACTCCGTCCGCCTGCGCCCCCTCCTCCCCGCCGAGTCGTCCTGCCAGGACGTCAAGTGATCGTTCGGACGGCGCGCCCGGACGAGTACGACCTCGTCGGCGAGCTGACGGTGGAGGTCTACGTGCGCGGCGGCCTGGTCAGCCCGGAGTCCCCGTACGTGCGTAAGCTGCGCGACGCCGCCGACCGGGCGGCGAAAGCCGAACTGCTCGTCGCCGAAGACGCCGGGCGGATCGCCGGTGCCGTCGCGTACTGCCCGCCGGGCACCCCCTACGCGGATCTGGCCGGACCGGACGAGGCCGAGTTCCGCATGCTCGCCGTTCTGGAGGACGCCCGCGGCAGGGGCGCGGGCCGGGCCATGGTGCGCGCCTGCATCGAACGGGCCCGCGCGGCCGGCCTGTCCGGCCTGCGCCTGTCGACGCAGCGCAACATGGAGTCCGCGCAGCGCATGTACGAGAAGATGGGGTTCGTCCGCACCCCCGACCACGACTGGGCCCCGGCCCCCGGCGTGGGCCTCATCACCTACGCCATGTCGTTCCGCGACGCGGATTCGCCTCCCCGTACCTCTGAAGGTGGCGATGAGCATCCCCCGCGCCGGTGATGCTGGCGGAGACCGCCTACCTGTTCAAGAGCCCTGAGAACGCCCGGCGGCTCATGGCCGCCATCGGCCGGCCGGAACGCGGAGGCGGAATCGAGCGGTCTCTCGCCGAAGAGAAGCGCTAGGGGGCCTGGTCCGCGGGTTCGAGGGGGCCGTGCTGGGAGCATTCGGCCGTCCAGGCGGTCGGGGTGACCTGCACGATCAGGCGGCGGCGGCAGTCGGGGCAGTAGCGGGGCGGTTCCATCCGGCGGGCGGTCCGGCAGGAAGCGTGGTCGCCCTCGGCGGGCTCGCCGCAGCGGTCGCAGTACACGGCGTCACTCTACGACGGGCGCGGAGGCGGTGCTCAGGGGGCCTGGTGGCCGCGCATGCGCGCGACCAGCCCGGTGTCGTAGGTTCCGTCGGCGAACTCGGGCCGGTCGAGCAGTTCGCGCAGGAAGGGCAGGTTCGTCGGCGGGCCCTCGATGTGGAACGCCTCCAGGGCGGCGCGGGCGCGGGCCAGGGCGTGGGCGCGGTCGTCGCCGTGGACGCAGAGCTTGGCCAGCAGCGAGTCGTAGTGGCGGGTGACGGTGGTGCCCTCGGCGTAGCCGGCGTCGATGCGGATGCCGTCGCCGACGGGCTCCTCCCACACCGTGATCTCGCCCGTCCCGGGCAGGAAGCTCCGCGGGTCCTCGGCCTGGACGCGGAACTCGACGGCGTGCCCGTGGGGGACGGTGGAGGTGAACGAGACGGGTTCGCCCGCGGCGATGCGGAACTGCTGCTCGACGAGGTCGATGCCGGTGACCATCTCGGTCACCGGGTGCTCGATCTGGAGGCGGGTGTCCATCTCCAGGAAGGTGAACTCCTGCGCGGCGGGGTCGACCAGGCATTCGACGGTGCCGGCGCCGCGGTAGCCGACGGCCTCGCCCGCGCGGACGGCGGCCGCCAGCATCCGCTCGCGCAGCGCCGGGCTGACGCCGGGTGACGGGGACTCCTCCACGACCTTCTGGTAGCGGCGCTGGACGGAGCAGTCGCGGTCGCCCAGCGCGACCACCGTGCCGTCGGCGAGCCCGAGGATCTGGACCTCGACGTGCCGGGCGCCCTCGACGTACCGCTCCAGCAGGATGTCGCCCTGGCCGAAGAGCTGCTCGGCGGCGGCGCGGGTCTCCTCGAACGCCTTGCGCAGCGACGCCTCGTCGTGGACGGCGGCCAGGCCCATGCCGCCGCCGCCCGCGGCGGGCTTCACCATGACGGGGTAGCCGATGCGCTCGGCCTCCTCGGCCGCCGTCGCCGCGTCGGGCACCGGCTCCCAGACGCCGGGCGCGACGGGGACGCCCGCCTCCTTCATCAGGTTCCGGGCGTTGATCTTGTCGCCCATCCGGGCGATGGCGAGCGGCGGCGGGCCGACCCAGACCAGGCCGCGCTCGGCCACCCGCCGGGCGAACGCGGCGCTCTCGGCGAGGAACCCGTGGCCGGGGTGGACGGCCTGCGCGTTGGTCCGGTGCGCGGCCTCCAGGATCGCGGCGGCGTTGAGGTAGCTGCCGGACGGCTCGGCGGGCCCGATCAGGACGGCCTCGTCCGCCTCGGCGACGAAGGGGAGGCCCTCGTCGGCCGCGGAGTACACCGCGATCGCCTTGAGCCCCATCGCGCGGGCGGTGTGCACGATCCGCCCGGCGATCTCGCCGCGGTTGGCCACGAGCACCGACTCGAACACCTGGGGGCTCCTCCTCGCGGACCGGCGGGACCCCGTGTCCCGCCCCGGCAGAGACTAGTGGGGCCGCCGGGTCCGCGACCGACGATTCCCGGGTCCGCGCCCCGTACACGCCGTGTGGCGAACGTCTCGGCGAGGGTGTCGGCGAAATCGCCGGTCTCCATTCCGGCGGGTCGGGCGGGGGCCCTGCTCATCCCCCTGATCGGCACGGTTGTGTCCCGGCACAATTGACTTGGCGCCGGGCGGCGTTCACTGTGTGGGCGTCGCGGACGGCCTTTCCCGCAAGGGCGCGGAATCCATTCTCTCTGGGCCTGGCCGCCGCGCAGGCCGCACCGGCCGCGCCGGCCGCGCAGCCGCAGACCGTCACCCTCCGGTACGGCCCCTACACCATTCCGAAGGCGGCGAACGGCGAGCACGGCGAGCTGCCGAACCAGATAGCCGTCGACGTGGCGAAACCGTGCGAGAGCTGCTTCGTCACGGGATTCAAGCCGAATCTCGTGTACGCCGACGGAAGCAACGCCAACATCAATACCGGGCCGATGCTGCACCACGCCGTCATCTTCAATTCGGCGGCGCGGGACATCGTGTGCGGCGGGCCGCGGCGCGTTCTGGCGTCCGGCAACGAGCGGATGGAGAGCGTCTTCCCGGCCGTACCGACTGGGCGAACCTGTGCTCGGGCTGTTCCGCGCCGTCGTGGGCCTGCTGTTCCTGTGCCACTGCGTACGCGTACTTCACCGTCCACCAGCCGCACGCGCTGCTGCCGCTGCGCAACGGCGGCGAGAGCGCGGCGATGTTCTGCTGGGCGTTCCTGCTGATCGCGGTGCTCGGACCGGGCGCCTGGGCGCTGGACGCCCTGCTGGCGGGCCGCCGCCGGGAACCGGCGGCGGCGCCGTCCGGATCCTGAGCCGGGCGCGGGAAAGGGGGCCCGGCGAGAGCCGGGCCCCCTTCACGTCAGCCCGAGACGAGCGTCCGGGCGACCGCGTCCGGGACCTCCGCGTAGGACGCGAACCGCATGGTGAACACCCCGCGGCCCGACGTCATGCCGCGCAGGTGCCCGACGTAGCCGAACATCTCCGACAGCGGGACGAGGGCGTGCACGATCCGGGCGCCGGCGCGCTCGCCGGTCCCCTCGATCCGCCCGCGGCGGGCGTTCAGGTCGCCGATCACCGGGCCCAGGTGCTCCTCGGGGGCGGTGACCTCGACGGTCATCACCGGTTCGAGCAGCACGGGCGACGCGCGCCGGACCGCCTCCCCGAACGCCAGCGAACCGGCGATCTTGAAGGCGAGCTCGGACGAGTCGACGGGATGGAAGTCGCCGTCCAGCAGCGTGACCCGCACGCCCGTCATCTCGTACCCGGCGAGGACGCCGAAGCGCATCGCCTCCTGGCAGCCCGCGTCCACCGAGGGGACGAACTCCTTCGGGATCCGCCCGCCGGTGACCCGGTTGACGAACTCGTACCCGTCCTCGATCGGCTCGACGGCGATCTGCACCTTCGCGTACTGTCCCTTGCCTCCCGTCTGCTTGCGGTGGGTCAGGTCGACCCGGTCCACGGCCCTGCGGATCGTCTCGCGGTAGGCCACGCGCGGCCGGCCGACGTTGGCCTCGACGTGGAAATCCTCCCGCATGCGGTCGATGAGGATCTCCAGGTGGAGCTCGCCCATGCCGCCGATGACGGTCTGCCCCTCCTCGTCGTGGACCTGGAACGACGGGTCCTCCTCCGAGAGCCGCTGGATCGCGGCGCCCAGCTTCTCCCGGTCGGCCTTGGACCGCGGCTCGATCGCGACCTCGATGACCGGCGCCGGGAAGTCCATGGACTCCAGGACCACCGGGCGCGCCTCGTCGCAGAGCGTCTCGCCGGTGGTGGTCTGCTTGAGCCCCATCACCGCGACGATGTCGCCCGCGCCGGCCGAGGCGATCTCCTCGCGCACGTCGGCGTGCATGCGGTAGAGCTTGCCGATCCGCTCCTTGCGCGCCTTGACGCTGTTGAGGACGCTCGCGCCCGCCGTCAGCCGCCCGGTGTAGATCCGGACGAAGGTGAGCCGCCCCAGGTACCGGTCACTCACGATCTTGAACGCGAGCGCGGAGAGCGGGGTTCGCTCCAGGGCGTCCCCGGCCTCCGGCGGCGCGACGTCGAGCGGCGACGGCAGGTACCGCACCACCGCGTCCAGCAGGGGCTCGACGCCCTTGTTGCGGAACGCGCTGCCGCACAGCACCGGGGTCGCCTCGGAGGCGACCGTGAGCCGGCGGATCGCCGCGTGCAGCTGCTCCGGCGACGGCTCCGCACCGCCCACGTACAGCTCCATGAGCCGCTCGTCGCGCTCGGCGACCGTCTCGACGAGCCTGCCGCGCCATCGGCGGACGTCCTCGGCCATGCCGGACGGGACGTCCACGACGGCGTGCCGGCCCTCCGGCCAGACGTGCGCCCGCCCGGAGACGAGGTCGACGACGCCCGCGAATTCGGACTCCGCGCCGATCGGCAGCTGCACGACCAGCGGGACGGCGCCCAGCCGCTCACCGATCATGTCGGCGCAGCGGAGGAAGTCGGCCCCGGCGCGGTCGAGCTTGTTGACGAAGCAGATCCGCGGCACGCCGTAGCGGTCGGCCTGGCGCCACACCGTCTCCGACTGCGGCTCGACGCCCGCCACGCCGTCGAACACGGCCACGGCGCCGTCGAGGACGCGCAGGCACCGTTCGACCTCGATCGTGAAGTCGACGTGGCCCGGCGTGTCGATCAGGTTGATCGTATGCTCGGCGCCGCCGGCGGCGTCCTCGACGGTCCAGCGGCAGGTCGTCGCCGCCGAGGTGATGGTGATGCCCCGGACGCGCTCCTGCTTGGTGTAGTCCAGCGCGGTGTTGCCGTCGTGGACCTCGCCGATCCGGTTCGACACACCGGTGGTGAACAGGATCCGCTCGGCGGTCGTCGTCTTGCCGGCGTCGATGTGCGCCATGATCCCGATGTTGCGAACCTTGGTCAGAGCGAAGGCTGTGGTTGTTGTCATCGGGAATCCTCCTGGTTCTCTCTGATGACGACCGCCGCCGGACAAGATCGTGCCGTGCGGCAGGCCGACCGTAACGGCGGAGGGAGGACCGGCGCGACGGGTTTTCCGGCTAGGACGCGATCTCGCCGAGGGTCTCGATGACGCTGCGCAGGTGCGCGCGGGCGGCCTGCTCGGCGGCGGCCGGGTCGTGGGCGGCGATCGCGTCGATGATGGCGAGGTGCTGCGGGAGGGAGACCTGGGGGCGTCCCGGGTGCATGGCCAGCTTGAACTGGTGCCGGACGTTCTGGGCGCGCAGGCGCTCCAGGACGCCCGAGGCGGTCCTCTGCCCGCTGATCTCGCGGACGCGGCCGTGGAGGCGCTCGTTCAGCCGGGAGTAGCCGAGCACGTCCCCGGACGCGACGGCGGCGCGCATCTCCTCGCCGATCGTCCGCAGCTCGGAGACCTCGGCGGGGGCCGCGCGCTCGGCGGCCTTCGCCGCGCACAGCCCCTCGATCACCATCCGGACCTCGGAGATCTCGACGGCCTCCGCCACCGAGACGGCGCGCACCCGGGCGCCGCGGTTCTGGACGCGCTCGACCAGCCCCTCGCCCGCGAGCACGGCGAGCGCCGCGCGGACCCCGGCGCGGCTCGCCGCGAACTGCTCCGACAGGTCCGCCTCGACCAGCCGCTGGTTCGGCACGAACTCGCCGCCGAGGATCGCCTCGCGGATCGCGGCCGTCACGTCGCTCACGGAGTCTCCGGGATTGTCGCCAATTTTGGTGTGATCTAGGGTAGCGGTTCGCGGGACATCCCGGCCGCGGAGGAGGACGCATGACGGTGATCGCCGTACTGGGGCTCGGTGAGGCGGGCGGCGCGATCGCGCGCGACCTCGTGGCGGCGGGGGCGGTGGTGCGGGGGTACGACCCGGCCGTCGCCGCGTCCGGCGGGATCGTCCAGGCCCGGAGCGAGGCCGACGCCGCCGCCGGGGCCGATCTGGTGCTGAGCGTCAACAGCGCGCACGACGCGATCGCGGCGCTCCGGGCGGGGGTCGGCGCCGCCCGTGGCGCCGTGTGGGCCGACCTGAACACCGGCTCGCCCGGGTTGAAGCGGGAGCTGGACGCGCTCGCGCGGCGGGCCGGCGCCCGGTTCGCCGATGTCGCGATCATGGCTCCGGTTCCGGGCCGCGGGCTCGGCACGCCGATGCTGGCCTGCGCGGAGGGGGCCCGGGCGGTCGCCGCGGCCCTCACCCCGCTCGGCGCCGCGGTCGAGGTGATGGACGCGGAGGCGGGCGCGGCGGCCGGGCGCAAGCTGCTGCGCAGCGTGTTCTTCAAGGGGCTGGCCGGGTCGGTGGTCGAGGCACTGGAGGCGGCGCGGGCGGCCGGCTGCGAGGACTGGCTGCGCGAGGACATCGTCGCGGAGCTGGCGGCGGCCGGGGAGCACACCGTGGACCGGCTCGTCGCCGGGACGTACCGGCACGCCGACCGCCGCGCCGCCGAGATGGAGGCCGCGGCGGCCATGCTGGACGAGCTGGGCGTCCCCCCGGCGATGGCCGCCGGGAGCCGCGACCTGCTGAGACGGCTGTCCGCCCGCGGCGCGCGCTAGGCGCGGCCGTCGCGCAGGTCGTCGAGCAGCAGGCGGCTGAGCCGCAGCAGCTCCTTGTGCGGGTCCCACAGACCGGGGGCGTCGGTCCGCGGGCCGAGGTGGGGGCGCTCCATCTCGTCCTGCATCTTCTCGGCCTCCGCGAGCGCCGCGCCGTCCGGCACGTCGGGCAGTTCCCGGACGAGGCCGCCGAGGGTGCGGAGCACCTCCGCGTACCCGCGCAGGAAGTCCTCTCCCGGCACCACCGCCTCGTCGGCGTCCGCGAGCCGGCGCAGCGTCGCCGCGATCGACCGGCTGTAGGCCGTCGCGTGGTCGAGCATCGTCATCAGCCGCGGCGCCGGCCACTGCCCGGGGACGTCCCGCCAGCGCAGCCGGTAGCCGCGCAGCTTCGCGCGGGGATTGGCGCGCAGGCTGGCCTCCCCCTGCTCGACCGCGTACCGCGCCTGCTCCTGGACGCTCACCAGCCGGGACTCGCGCTCCTGCCACAGCGAGCTCCACTCGGCGGGCTCGACGACGTCGTCGGCGAGCGTCCCGAGCGCGTCGGCGAGGGTCTCGCGCATCTCCCGGACCGCGTACTCGCCGCGCCGCAGGTACAGCGGCGGGAAGACGGCCGCGTTCACGCCGAGCCCGACCACGAGCCCGACCGCGACGTCGGCCAGGCGCGGCAGCGTGTAGCCGACGACCCCGTGCCCGCCCAGCAGCAGCGCGAACACCGCCGTGAACGGGACCTGGGACGCCTGCGCGCCGAGCCGCCGCCATCCCGACGCCATCATGGCGAGGACGACGACGATGGCGATGCCGGCGACGTTCGGGCCGACGAGCAGCCCGACGGGGATCGCGAGCGCCGCGCCGATCACGAATCCGCCCCCGTAGGCCAGGCTCTCCCGCACGGAACGCACGACCGTCGGGTACACCCCGAGCAGCGCGGCCAGGGGGGCGAAGTACGGCTGCGGTTCGCCGAACACGTACTTCGCGACCAGCCATGCCGTGACCGCCGCCAGGACGGCCTTGAGCGTCAGCTTCGCGCGCTCGTCCCAGTAACGGCGTCCCGCAAAAGGCATCAAATGCCGTCGAATCCACCCAAAAATCACCGCTTCGCGGTTCCCTCCCACCGCGCTTCGAATCATGGCCGGGCGCACGGGGAGGCTCGGGCGGGGCCCGTCCCGGGCGGTCCCGGTGAGCGAGACCACAGGGGGGTGATGTATGACACAAGACCGGTTTGCGGAAAGATGCCGGACGAGTGAGCGGAGGGAGGGGGGTCACGTGGCGGGCAGGCGCGCGACACCGACCGGCAGGTACGGCGGCCGGTCCGCGGCCGAGCGGCGCGCCGAGCGGCGCCGCCGGTTCCTGGACGCCGGGCTGGAGATGTTCGGCCGCGGCCCCGGCTACCGCGGCACCACGGTCGCGGCGCTCAGCGAGGCGGCCGGGCTGTCCACCCGCCAGTTCTACGAGGAGTTCAGCACGCTGGAGGACCTCCTCGCCGAACTGCACCTGGAGGTCAACGACGCGGCCGAGCGGGACGTCCTGGCCGCGCTGCCGTCCGTCGCGGGCCTCGGGCTCGCCGAGCGCACGGCGCACCTGTTCCGCGCCTACGCCGCAAGCATCACCGCCGACCGGGCCCGCATCCGCATCGCGTTCGTCGAGATCATCGGCGTCAGCCCCCGGCTCGACCGCCAGCGCCTCACCCGCCGCGCCCGCTGGGTCCAGTTCATCTGCGCCGAGGCCGCCGCCGCGGCCGAGCGCGGCGAGATCACCGACCGCGACTACCGGATCGCCGCGACGGCGTTCATCGGCAGCATCAACGGCCTCCTGCACGACTGGACCGCCGGCTGGGTCGAGGCCACCCTCGACGAGGTCATCGACGAGCTCGTCCTGATGCTCCTCGGCCGCCTGCACCTCCAGGACGCCCTGCCCGCGCCCGGATCGGCCTCCCTCGACCCCGGGCCGCCCGACCGGTGACCGGTCGGCCGGGCCGTCAGGGGCGTGCGCGCTCGGCCCGGACGTCCGTCGTGGGGGTGACCAGGCCCAGGCGGGCCCCGGTCGGGTCGGTGACCACGGAGAACCGGCCGGGTTTGAGGTCGGTGGGCGGGATGCGGACGTGGGCGCCGAGCTCGGAGGCCAGGGCCGCGGACTCGTCGCAGTCGGAGACCCAGAAGAACGGCGTCCAGTGCGAGGGGTGGCCGGGCGGCCAGTGCTCGTCCATGGAGACCATGCCGGCCACCGCCCAGTCGCCGACCTTCCAGTGGGTGTAGACGGAGTCGTAGTAGTCCCGGTCGACGGCCCTCCAGCCGAAGACCTCGCCGTAGAAGCGGCGGGCGCGCTCGATGTCGCGGGCGGCGAGCTCCACCCAGACCATCGCGGACGGCTCGTCGACGACGCCCGCGCCCTTGAGGTCGTAGGGGTACCAGAGCCCGAAGTCGGCGCCCTCCGGATCGGAGCACAGGGCCATCCGCCCCAGGTTGGCGATGTCGGTGGGCTCCACCGTCTCCAGACCGCCCGCCCCGCGCACGGCGGCGAGCGTGGCCGGGATGTCGTCGGTCCGGAAGTAGCACGTCCAGGAGGCGGCCTCCGAGTCGTCGGCGAGCGCCTGCATCCCGGCGACCTCGGGCCCCTGGACGCCGCCCAGCGTGAACATCTCGTAGTCGCCGAGGTCGCCCACGGTCAGCGTGTAGGAGTACCAGCCGAACAGCTCGCGGTAGAACCGCTTGGACCCCTCCGGGTCCGGGCTCGCGAGTTCGGCCCACGACGGGTGGCCGGGGGGGAACGCGGTCACCTCGGGCATCGGATCACCTCCGGCATCGGATCACCTCCGGCATCGCCGCGCCCTGGCGGCACGCCCTGCGGCGCGCGTTCCTCCAGGCTAGGGACGCCCGCGCAATCCCCGCCGACACGAATCCCCAAGATCACCCCAATGTTCGCGTCTCCGTCCGGGCGGGGCGGCGGGGCCGCGGTCATCCGTGCGGACGGAAGGTGAGGCGCGAGCCGGCCGCCGGGGTGAGGACGGCGAGGCGCGCCCCGCACGGATCGGTCATGACGGCGAAGCGGCCGGCCTTGATGTCGGTCGGCGGGACATGGACGACCGCCCCCAGCACGGCCGCCCGCGCCGCCGCGGCATCGCAGTCGGAGACCCAGAAGTAGGGGATCCAGTGGGGTTCCGAGTGGGCGGGCCACCACTCGGCCAGCGGCACCATGCCCGCCACGGACCACTCTCCGACCTTCCAGTTGGTGTAGTCGGGCGCGAGGTAGGAGCGGTCGACGGCCCTCCAGCCGAAGACCTCCCCGTAGAAGCGCCGGGCGCCCTCGACGTCGCGGACGGCCAGCTCCATCCAGCACATCGCGGACGGCTCGTCCACGACGCCCGCCCCCTGGAAGTCGTAGGGGTACCAGAGCGCGAAGTCGGCGCCCTCGGGGTCGGCGCAGTGGGCCATCCGCCCGAGATTGGAGATGTCGGTGGGCTCGCTCAGCTCCTGCCCGCCCATGGCGAGCACCCGGTCGAGGGCGGCCTGGACGTCGTCGGTCCGGAAGTAGCACGTCCACGTCGGCTCCATCGAGTCGTCCGCGAGCGGCTCCATGCCGGCGACCTCCGGGCCCTGGACGCCGCCGAGGGTGAAGATCGAGTAGTCGTTGAGGTCGCCCGCCAGCGTGTAGACGTCCCAGCCGAACAGGTCGCGGTAGAACCGCTGGGAGGCGCGCACGTCCGGGGTGACCAGTTCGACCCAGGCGGGATATCCGGGGGCGTATGCGGTTACTTCGGGCATCGCCGACCCGCAAAAGTTCGCATATCCCCACGTTACGGACCGCCGCGCAATTTCCAGGGCCGCGAAGACCCAAGATCACCCCAACGTCGGCGGTGCGCCCGGCCACGGCTCGTTTCCGACGCTCTCGACGGTCTGGAGGAGCCCCCAGACGAAGTGCGCGACGAGGACGGCGCCGTCCGGGCCCGTGATCGTCGCGTGCCACCGGCTCGGGACCTCGCCGTCCTGGTGCGCGACGGCGCCGAAGCGCGCGTCCACGTCGCCGGCGACGCAGGACCACGGGACGAGGTCGTCCACGGTGTCCAGCCGCGGGACGGGCACGCCCTCGTCCCGGACGAGCCACTCCTGCATGACGGAGCCGTCCGGCCCCATCATGATCTCGAAGCGCAGGCCCGGCCACAAGGGGAACGGCGGCCACCAGGCCACCGCGCAGGCGACGTCGCCGATCGGGCGCTCCTCGACCGCGGCGGGCGGGCCGAGGACGGCCTCGTAGCGGCGGCGGCCGCGCGGGAACGTCCGCGACCGCAGGACGCGCTGCCACCGGGCGTTGACCTCGCGCATCTCCGTGCGCGAAGCGCCGAGCGACCGGATCGCGTCCTCGACGAGGCCCGGCTGGTAGTCGGCCATGCGCCGCAGCAGCACGAGCTGGAACTCCCGCCGGGCGAACCCCTTCACCGTGCCGCTCCCCGAACCGGCGGGCGGGCGGTCAGGACTTGCGGGCGCCGATGGACTTGGCGATGGTCGGCCAGCTGCGGACCAGCTCGATGCGCCAGTACTTCCAGTTGTGCATGCCGGGCCCGTACAGGTGGGAGGTGACCGGCACCCCCGCCTTCCGCGCGGCGGCGACGAAGTTCTCGTTCATCGTGCCGGCGAGCTGCTCGCCGATGCGCCCCGCGTCGTGGGGCGGGGTGTCGGCCTTGTCGTAGGGGCCGGGCTGCCCGTTGCCGGACGAGACGTAGACGCCGACGCCCTTGAGCCTGGACACCATGACGGTCGCGTCGTGCGCCCGCCAGTTCGCCCGCGCGGTGATCGGGTCGCCCCAGATGGCGGTGCCGGCCTCGCGGTTCATGGACGTCAGGATGACCGGCATGCCGGGCGCCGTGATGTTGAGGGCGCCGCTGTAGGAGGCGGCGTACTTGAACATGCGGTGCCGCTCGGCGTAGGTGATGGCGCCCTGCCCGCCGGACGACAGGCCGATCGCGGCGCGCACCGACCCGGCGTGGAAGTTGCGCTCCATCAGCGGGATGACCTCGCCGATGTGGAAGGTCTCCCACTCGGGGATGCCGCCCTTCCCGCCGTTGTACCAGTTGGTGTAGGACCCGTTCCAGCCGCCCTCGGGCATCACGACCATCGCGTCGTAGGGACCGATGACCTGCTCGATGTTGGAGTCCTTGGTCCAGGACAGGTAGTTGTTGTTGCCGCCGTGGTAGGCGTACACGACGGGCCACGACCTGGTGGCGCCGGCCTTCCAGCCCTTGGGGACCATCACGCGGGTCTTCACGGCGGCGCCCAGCGCCGGCGAGGCGATCGTGACGTCGAAGATCCGCGAGTTGATCTTCTTGACGCCCGTGATCGAGGCCCCGTCGGGGGCCTTGGCGTACTTGCCCGGCGAGGTGCCCGACGGCATCTGCGGCTTCTTGCCGCGGTTGCCCGCGTTGCTGTCGGGGTCGGTGGGGCTCGGCGTCCCTCCCCCGGTGCGGAACGGGTTGCTGTTCAGCGGGATGCTGGGCAGCTTCGCCGCACCCGGCGACTTCGTCGGGGAGGCGGACGCGCCGCCGGGGACCGACGGCTGCGTGGCGGGGCCGAACGAGGGGATCGGCTTGGAGTTCCCGCTGGCCTCCGACCTGCCCTTCGGGACCCCCACGCCGGCCTGCGCGAGGCCGACCATGACGGCGGGCAGCAGCACGGCCGCCGCCGCGGTGCCCGCGATGGCGATCTTCCTGTCGGTACGCTTCTTCATGACTCCCCAGCCGCTCGGGCCACGCCAGGCCCGACGCTCCGCTCGCCCGACGAAACTACTGTCCCCGCCGTCACAGCCGCAAGTATTGGCAGCGGATGCAATAAAGGCGAGATGATCCGTGACGCTGCGCCACCGGCCCGTGCCGCTACCCCCGCTTCCCCGGACGGATGGACTGGGCGTGCCGGAACACGTTTCCCGGATCCCAGTGCCGTTTGACCTCCTGGAGTTTCGCGTAGGCGTCCTTGTAGTAGAGGGTCTCCCACGTCTGGGACGACTCGTTCCAGCGCCCGTCGTTCAGATCCGCGTCGGGATAGCCGATGTAGCAGCCGTCCGTGGTCTCGCCGTCCGCGACGGGGACGCCGCCGGTCGCGGCGAACGTCGCCTTGTAGACGTCCCGGATCCACGCGATGTGCGTGTCCTCGTAGGCGTCATTCTGCGTCCAGTACACCTGGTACTGCAGTTTCATAATGGAATCGCGCTGCCGCGCCGCCGTCTTGTGCAGCGGCCGGTTGATGGCGCCGCCGTACGAGTCGACCTGGATGAGCGCCTGCTTGTTCACGTAGTCGGTGTACTTCTCCTTGCCGAGATAGGCCCACATCGCGTCGATCTGTTGGCGGGTAAACGGTTTGCGCATGTAGGCCGACTTGTACTTTCCGCAGCGGTTCTCGCCGCTGGCGTTCAGCGCCTGGGTGGCGGTCAGCCACGGCATCACGCGCGGGATCTCCAGGTGCACGAAGTGCTCGCCCATCATCGTGCGCATCGGTCTCGCCGACGGGCCGATCCGCCCGTCGAGGGCCACGATGAAGTCGGTCATCGCCCTCGCCCCGTCGGGGTCGTCCACGTCCACCTGGGCCAGCAGCCCGATCTGGCCGTTGCTGACATGGTTGAGCTTCAGCATCGCGAAGAGCTTCCCCGCCGCCGAGGACGGGTCCTGGTGGTCGCGGAAGTACTCGCCGTACGCCCCCAGCAGGGCGGCGAAATCGTCCTTGGTGAAGTCCTTCCAGTCCCACGCGAGCGCCGTAAGCAGCACCTGCTTCGGCGGCTGCGGGAGCCCCCGGAACCAGAACCGCGTGACCACGCCGAAGTTCCCGCCCCCTCCCCCGGTGTGGGCCCACAGCAGGTCGCGGAGCCACCGGTCGCCGTCGTCGCGCCGGGCCACGACCAGCTCGACGTTCTGGCGCTCGTCCACCACCGCCACCTCCACCGCGTAGAGGTAGTCGACGGTGAGGCCGTGCTGCCGCGACAGCAGCCCGAACCCGCCCGCCGGGATGTGACCGCCGAGCCCGACCGAGTAGCACGACCCGCCGGGCAGCGCCTTGCCGCTGATCGGGTACAGGTGGCTGTAGACGTGCCAGTTCGTCGCCCCGGCCTCCACGCAGTACGCCTGCATCGCGGGGTCGTAGGACACCCCGCACATCGGGCTCACGTCCAGGATGACCCGCACGTCGGAGCCGCAGACGAAGTCCTCGTAGCAGTGGCCTCCGGCCTTCACCGTGATCCGCGTCCGCCGCGGGTCGGCCGGCCGCTCGCGCACCGCCTCGGCGAGCGCCGTCCGCGCCTCCTCGGGAGAGCGCACCAGCCGCACGTACTCGGGCTCTCCGATCCACCGCTGGTTGAACCCGCGGCTGAGCGCCGGGTACCGCCGGTCGCCGGGCCGGACGGTCGTGCTGGGCAGGGTCGGGGTCTCACTCATCGGGGCATCGCCTCCGCGCACCTCGGATATGGGATGCGGGGACACCTTCCCCACCATGTCATAAAGTAGTCGATCAGTAACGAACAGTTAGCATCTTGGTCAGGTTTTCGCTCGGCGCATCCCACTCGCCCGCAAGTCGCGGTGCAACGGCGGAAAGGGGGGCCCTCTCCGCCGTTGCGGATCAGCGGAGGCGTCGGCCGCCGCTGGGTTGGGTCAGCGGAGGCGTGCGCCGCCGCTGGGTTGGATCAGCGGAGGCGTCAGCCGCCGCTGGATTGCGTACCGACCCGCACGGCGCCGCCGGCGGGTTCCTTGAGCAAGGAGACCGCGAAGGCGGCCACGGTGATCAGGATGATGCCCGCCCACTCCGGGAAGAGGGCGAGCCGCTGGTCGGAGTCGATCCAGCCGAGCGCGGCGCCGGCCATCCCCACCAGGGCATGGACCGGCGACGAGAACGACTGCATGATTCCCACGTCCTGCGTCGAGGAGCGGCGCAGGGCGGCGTTGACGCACACGACCGGCAGCACCAGCGTGAGCAGACCCGCCGGACCGGCCGCGTAGAACAGGTCCAGGGAGATCCACCCGTTGCCCCGCGCCTTGAACACCAGCGCGAGGAGCAGAACCGCCGCGATCAGGTTGGCGACGGCGGCGCCCTGGTCCTCCAGTCCGTGCTTCTTCATCTGCCCCAGCATGGTGACCGTGTTCCAGACGCAGAGCGCACTGATCAGGGCCCACAGCATCCCCACGGACTCGCCCGGCGAGGGCCGGTTGAGCATGACGACTCCGAACCCCACGAGCACGCGCCCGCAGATGTGCTGGAGTCCGTACGCGGTGGTCCGGTAGGGCCAGATCTTCTCGATGCCCACCAGCAGGTAACCGATCACCACGACGGCGGCGACGGTGCCCAGCGTCAGGTGGTCCACGGCGTACGGGTAGCTGTACGCGACGGCCGCGTTCCCTCCGGCGAGGAGGGAGATCCACAGCCACATGACAGCGGGGTAACGCCTGAACGGATTCCGTCCGGTGAACAGCATCACCGCGCAGAGCGCGACGGCGCCGACGGCTTGCATCGGCGCCGCCACCACCAGTGCCGAGTGGCCCGTCGTGAAGGCGTAGCCGACGGCCGACGACACCAGGGCGGCGATGACGAGACCCCGGCCGGCGAGCCGGCTGAGGTCGGGCGTAAAGGACATAAGCTCGTGCCCCTCTGGGTTGTGAGAGGCCGAGCGCTCCGCGAGCGGCAAGCCACCGGTTCGCGAACCGGTGGCCTGGGCTCACAGAGCGTTCGACCACCGGCTTCGGAAACCGGCAAGAGGGACCGTGCGGGATGGTGCCGATTTATCAACTACACCGGTCGATAAACCATGAAATGGTGCTGGGCGGGCGGCGAACCGGGCATGGCCTCACAGTGAGCGACCCGCGTCAGGATCCAGGATGCGACGGCGGAGGCGGCTCGTCAGCCGGACTGCCGATGCGCTCCCGCTCGCGACTCCGGACCGAGGCGTGTCATCGCTCCAGGTGGTGGGCGTAGAGGGCGCCTGCCTGGAAGCGGGTGCGGGCGCCGAGGCGGTCGCAGAGGTCGCGGACGCGGCGCTGGACGGTGCGGGTGCTGATGGAGAGTCGGCGCGCGATGGCGTCGTCGGTGAGGCCCGCGGCGAGGAGGGCGAGGACGGCGTCGTCCGGGGCGTCCTCGCCGGGGAGCGGGACGGCGGAGCGCCACAGGGCCTCGAAAAGGGAGACCAGCGCGTCCAGCAGGGCGGACGGGTGGACGATCAGGGAGCTGTCGACCGAGCTGGCGTGCTGGGAGGTGAGCGGCAGCATCGCGGTGCGGCGGTCGGCGACGGCGAGCTTGATGGGCACGGCGCCGAGGCGGGCCTGCTCGCCGGACGCGACGGCGCGGCGGACGTACTCCAGGGCGCGGGGCTCGTCGAGCGCTTCGGGGCCGTAGATGCCGCGCACCGTGATGCCGCGGCGCATGGTGCGCTCCTGCTCGTCGCTCGACACGGCGGCGTCGGTCGCGAACGGCGGCTGGACGAGGACGAGCAGCTCCTCGCGGGCGCCGTTCATGAGTTGCAGGTAGCGGCGGGACACCGCCGCCCGGCCGCTGACGACCTCGACGAGCTCCTCCGGGTGCGGGGCGGCCTCGGCCAGGAGCGGGCCGATGGCGGCACGGCTGCGGGCGATCTCCTCCTGGCGGCTGGCGACGAGGGCCTCCACCGCGACGTGGGGCGGGGTGGCGAGGAGCCGCAGCGGGCGGCCGGCCAGGCGGGTCACGAGTCCGAGTTCCTCCAGGCGCGGCAGGAGGCGGCGCAGGGCCGCGACGGACGCGCCGTGGCGCGCGGCGAGGTCGGCGAGGGTGGACGGGCCCTCCCGCAGCAGGGCGCGGTACGCCCCCTCCTCGGCGGCGGTGACCCCGAGCCCCTCCAGGAGCGGCGAATCGGACACGTCCTAAATCTACGGTGTCCCGGTCCGTTTGACGGGTTCCCGCCATGGCGGAAGCCGCCAGCGCCTTCCCTGGATCGGCCGCGGCGGCCGGCCCGACAATCAAGATCCACTTTTTGGGGAGGGATGGCCATGTGGTCGAGAACCGCGGCGGCCCTGGGGATCGGCGCGCTGGCGCTCGCCGCGCCCGCGGCGGCGGACGCCGGGCCCGCGTCCGCGTTGCGTGCGGAGGCCGGAGCATTCGACGTCACGCTGCCCACCGGTGACACGGTGCACGTCGCGGGGGGCGGCACGACCGTGACGCCCGCGCCGGGACGCGACCCGGCGTTCTCCGTCCGGCACAGCGGAGGCGACCTGTACGTCGTCCCCGCCGACCGGCTCGGTGACGATCCGGAACGGTACAACGTGACGGCGCTGCACGAGCGGCGGCCGGCCGCGCCGGAGCCGAAGGCGAAGGCGTCCGGCGAGCTGGTCACCGTCCGGGTGAGGAGCATCGCGCGGGACGGGCGGCCCGGCCCCGGCGCGGTCGGCTTCCTGAACGTGAAGGACGCCTCGCTCGGCAACGCCCACCGGCCGCTGCCCGGCGACCCGGACGGCCCCTGCACCGACGAGGGCTGGAACGACTCGAACTGCGTCCGGCTGGCGCCGGGGACGTACTCCGTCATGGGCGTCGTGAAGACGATGCCGTCGTGGGCGCCGAGCACCGACGGCGGCAAGCCGCTCGACTACAGCCTCGTCGGCTACCCGGAGATCGAGATCACCGGGGACACCGAGATCGTGCTGGACGCGCGCAAGGCGCGGGAGGTGACGGTCCGCACGCCCGAGCACGCCACCGCGCCCGGACCGGGGGCGGTCAGCCACCTGATGTGGACGCGCGGCACCGCGAACGGTCAGGCCGTGGACGAGGGCGTCTACCTGGGCGACGGATCGATGCTGGAGGAGCGGGTGTTCCTCCAGCCGACCGAGCGGGTCCGCACCGGGACGTTCGAGGCCTACACGCGGTGGCGGCTGGAGGCGCCCGCGATCACGATGCGGGCGGGGAGCCGGGCGCTGCGCCCGCAGTACTATCCCGCGGCCTACTTCAGCGACACCTCGGACCAGTTCCCACGCCTCGACGGCAGCGCGGAGATGCGGGTCGCGGACGGGGACAGGCCGGGCGCCGACCTGCGCGGCCGGCTCGCCCTCGTCCAGCGCAGGGACGGCGTGCCCGTCGCCGAGCAGGTCGAGAGGGCCGCCAGGGCGGGTGCGCGCATGGTCGCCGTCTACAACGACGCTCCCGGCGTGAACGACGACCCGGGCGGCTACGGGAGGCCGCTGAAGGTGCCCGCGGTCCGCCTGTCCCACGAGGAGGGACGCGCTCTCCTGCGGGAGCGGGCGACGGTCACGGCCAAGGGCATCGTGGACAGCCCCTACCAGTACGACCTCGTGTTCCCGGAGGAGGGGCGGATTCCCGAGAACCTGGACTACGTCGCTCGCACAAGGGATCTGGCGCGGATCGACAGCGCCTACCACGGCGATGGCGCCATGACCGCCGCGCGCTACAGCAAGCGCCCCTGGGAAGAATTCGCCCTCGCGTACGCCCACCCGGTCACCGGAACTCCGAGAACGCGCGTGGAGTACGTTTCAGCCGATCCGAAAACGCAGTGGTCCGCAATGGCGGTCACTCCGGAGCAGCCTTACAACAACGCTTTCCCCGGCCCGGAGACACCGCACGTCGTGCTCGGCGAAACGAAATGGTCGTCGTACAGGGCGGGGCAGCGCGACGCGCACAGCTGGAACAAGGGACCGCTCACCGGCGGCGTCAGCGCGCAGTCACCGATCGTCCGCACCGGCGACCTGATCCGGCTCCGCGTCGGCCTGGCGGACGCGGCACGCAATTTCTCCGACGTCTACTCCAGCTCCTTTCCGAATGGCTTCGCCACCGACTTCCGCGTCCACCGGGACGGCGAACTGATCGCGCAGACGGCCTACAAGCCGAACGGCACCCTGATGACGACCCCGGAGGACGCCGAGTACCGGGTCGAATTCGACTTCGCCAACAGCGCCCCCTGGGCCCGGCTGTCCACGCGCTCCAGAACGTCGTGGACGTTCCGTTCCGCGCGCACGGCCGATCTCACCGTCCTTCCGCTGCTCCAGGTGGGTTACGACGCGGCTCTCGACCCGCAGAACAGGACGCGCTCCAGGACGTTGAAGCTCACGGTCGCCCACCAGGACGGCTCGCCGGCGCCGCTGCGCCGCCTGTCCCTCCAGACATCGTTCGACGACGGCGGGACCTGGACGGACGTCCCGGTGCGGGACGGCGTCGCGCGCCTCCACGGGAAGGGGGCGGTGTCCCTGAGGGTCACCGCCGAGGACGGCCGGGGCAGCTCGATCACCCAGGAGACCATCCGCGCCTACGAACTGCACTGACGGCCGAGCGCCGTGACCCCGGCGGAGGGCCGGGGTCACGGTGCGGGGGCGGGTCCGGCCGACGTCAGGACCGGGCTCCCGCCCTGCCGGGGATCAGGGCTGCTTGTAGTCGTACTTGGCCGTGATCTTGGCCGAGGACGGGCAGAGGATGCCGCTCGTCTTGGGGACGACCTGGTTGGTGAAGGTGGCGGTGAACGGGAAGTTCGTGGCCGAGGCGGTGCCGGTCAGGGTCCCGCCGTAGGTGCAGCCGATCGCGCTCATCGAGAAGTTGTTGATCTTGACGGTGGTGCCGCTGAAGGTGCCGCTCCAGGGCAGGGCCCCGGGAGTGACGGTGACCCCGCAGCCGCCGGCGCTCGCGGACGTGTAGGACGCGTTGACGCCGCCCGACAGGACCGTGCCCTTCAGCACGGAGCTGGTGCAGCTGGCCGGGACTCCCGCGTCGATCACCATGGTGCCGTTGAGGGTGGCGGTGAACGACCCGGTGTTGACGGCCAGAGCGGGGGAGGCCGTCAGGGCGACGGTGGCGGTGGCGGCGGCCGCGACCGCGGCCGAGGCGATCGCGGCGGTCTTCGTGGTGCGAGACAAGGGGGGTCCTCATTTCGAACGGTGGGCGTCGCGCCTGCACCCGAAGGGGTGGGGTGGGAGGTCCGTCGATTCGTGCGCGGCTCCGCCCATGGCCGGTGGGGAGGCCGCCGCGAATCGGGGACCGGGCCGGGGAACCGCCCTGTCGCCCTCGACACGGGTTCCAACCGGAGTAGAACGCGTTCTAACAGAGACCATAGACAAGGGCGGTTGGGTGGTCAATACCTGGACGACACTCTGTCATTATCTGAAGATGACACTGTTCATAAAATGCCGTCGCGCATGTCCGTAAGTGGGTATCCATGCAGGATACAGACGTATTTGTGATCAGCGGCCTTCTTCGGCTCCCGTGCCGCAGCCTCCCTCACGCCGAAACCCCGAGAAGAGAGGCAAGGCCGGTAAGAACCGGTTACAGAGCGCCAACACGGCATCGGGTTTACGAGGGAGCGTCCAGGTGCCTGTGAAATTTCAGATTCGCTCTGATCGGCATTGAAAACTCGGTTCCGTCTCGATGGCGCGGCATCGGTGAGCTGGCGTTTCGCCCGTGGCTCCAGTTCCCGTAACGCCCGCCTGGACCGGTCTCCCGGCCATTGTCAGGCGGGCGGTTCCGGTCCATCGTGACGGGATCGCGAGCGTCCGTGAGCGTCCGCAGGAGACCCCGCCGCGCGACGAGCGGGCGCGCAGAGCCGAACGGCAGGTACCCCGTCATGAGAAGCTCCCGCCGATTGCGTTCCCTGCTCGCCGTCCCGTGGGCGCTGGCGCTGGCCCTCGCCGGGCTCGCGGCGCCGTCCGCCGCCTCGGCGCCCGGCCCCGAGACCGCGGGCCAGTACGTCGTGACCGGTCCCCGGACCGGCCAGCAGCGCAGCCAGGTCGCCCGGACCGGAGCGGCGATCGGCGCCGTCCGGGCGGGCGGGCTGGAGGTCAGCGCCCTCCCGTCGGAGGTCAGGGCCATCCGGCGGCTCGGCTTCACCGTGAAGCCGGCCCCCGCGCGGACCGCGGACCCGAGCGCGGCCCCGAGCACCGCGGCGACGTCGTACCACACGTTCGCCGAGATGCGGCAGGAGGTCGACTCCGTCGTCGCCGCCCACCCGCAGATCGCCCGCCAGTTCGTCGTCGGCAAGTCCTACCAGGGCCGCGACATCGTCGGCGTGAAGATCAGCGACAACGTGGCGACGGACGAGAACGAGCCCGAAGTGATGATCATCGCCAACATCCACGCGCGCGAGCGGCTCACCGCCGAGCAGGCGCTCGACTACATCGGGCAGCTCACCAGCGGGTACGGGTCCGACAGCCGGATCACGAACCTGGTGAACACGCGCGAGATCTACGTGATGCCGATGGTCAACCCCGACGGCCAGGTCTACGACATGACCAGCGACACGCAGCCGGGGCGGATGTGGCGCAAGAACCGCCAGCCCAACCCCACGTCCACGGGCACGGACCTGAACCGCAACTTCGCCTACAAGTGGGGCTGCTGCGGCGGCTCGTCCGGCAACGGCTCCAGCGAGACCTACCGGGGCACCGGCCCCGAGTCCGCCGTCGAGACGAAGGTCCTCGCCGACTTCGTGCGCAGCCGGGTCGTGGGCGGCAGGCAGCAGCTCGGGATGTTCCTGGACATCCACTCGGACGCGGAGCTGGTGCTGTGGCCGTTCGGCTACACCTACAACAACACCGTGCCGGGCTCGATGTCCGCCGACGAGGAGGCCGCCCACCGCACCATCGGCCGGGAACTCGCCTCGACGAACGGCTTCGCCCCCGAGCAGTCCAGCGACCTCTACATCACCGACGGCACCACCGACGACTACACGTGGGGGCAGCAGCGCATCTTCTCGTTCACGTTCGAGCTGGCCGGAGGCAGCTTCTACCCGCCGCCGTCCGCGATCGCCGGTGAGGTCCAGCGCAGCCGCGAGGCCCTGCTGCGGCTGGCCGAATACGCCGACTGCCCCTACCGGGCCATCGGCAAGCAGAGCCAGTACTGCGCCTAGCGGCGGACGGCACGCCGGTCCGGCCCGCGACGGGGCGGACCGGCGCGTCAGCCGAAGCGTTCGCGCAGGGCCGGCAGGAGGTCCGCCTCCGCCCAGGTCCGGAAGTCCTTCTGGTGCTCCGGCCCGGACTGGCAGAACGAGATGTGGGTGAAGCCCGCGTCGGCCCACTCCTGGACCGCCTCGACGTAGTCGTCCACGTCGTCGCCGCACGGGACCGACTCCACGACGTCCTCCGGGCGGACGGTCTTCGTGACGGCCTCGAAGTTCGCCGGACCCGGCAGCTCGGCCATCACCTTCCACGCCGGGGCGGAGAACTTCCACGTGCTGTGGGCGCGTTGCCTGCACTCCTCATAGTCGTGCCCGAAGGCCACGGGGATCTGCCCGTAGACGGGCTTGCCCGCGCCGCCCTCATTGCGGAAGAGCTCCACGACCTCCGGCACGGGCTGGTCGGAGATGAGAAGGTCCGCGTGCTCGGCGGCGAGCCGGCCGGCGCGCTTCCCGAAGGCCGCCATGCCGATCCGGACGGGCTCGTCGGGCAGGTCGTACAGCTTCGCGGAGTCGACGGTGAAGTGGCGGCCACGGTAGTTGACGTAGTCGCCGCCGAACAGCGCCCGGATGATCTCCACGGCCTCGGCGAACATCTCGTGCCGGACGTCCACCGAGGGCCATCCGCGCCCCACGACGTGCTCGTTGAGGTTCTCCCCCGCGCCGAGGCCGAGCGTGAACCGGCCGTCCGACAGCACGCCCATCGTGGCGGCCTTCTGCGCCACCACGGCCGGGTGGTACCGCATGATCGGGCAGGTCACGAAGGTCATCAGCGGGATGTGGCGGGTGGCCTGGGCGAGCGCGCCGAGCACCGACCAGGCGTAGGCGGAGTGGCCCTGGCTCTCCAGCCACGGGAAGTAGTGGTCGGAGATCACCGAGTAGGCGAACCCCGCCTCCTCGGCCTCCACGAGGTCGGTGACCAGCTGCTTGGGCGGCGTCTGCTCGCAGAGCAGTGTGTATCCGAATTCCATGTCAGATCCCCAGCAGGTCCGTCAGATCGTCGGCATGCTCTTCCTCTTCGGCGAGGATGTGCTCCATCAGCCGCCGGGTCGTCACGTCGCCGTCGCCGAGCCAGCGGATGATCTCCTGGTAGGACTCGATGACGATCCGCTCGGCGACGAGGTTCTCCTCCAGCATGCTCCTGAGGTCGTTCTCGTCGAAGGTCTTGTAGGTGGTGTGCGAGCGCTCGGCCAGCGTCTTCGGGTCGAAGTCCGGCTGCCCGCCGAGCTGGCTGATGCGCTCCGCGGCCCGCATCGCGTGGCCGCGCTCCTCGTCGGCGTGCTCGCTGAACTCCGCCGCCACCTGCGCCCGGTCGATCCCGGTCGCGCTGATCGCGTGCTGCGCATAGCGCATCCAGCACACGATCTCGGTGGCGAGGACGTCGTTGAGGACGCCGATGACCTCCTCGGCGCGTCGGCCGTACCCCGCGGTCACGGGCCCGTCGGTCATCTTCGCGCGGGCGCGTTCCCGGATCGCCGCGACGTCGATGCTGAAGCTGCTCTCGGCCATGCACTCCTCCTGATCAGCGCGAATGTGGGGTCCCTACCCATCACGGGCCACTCATGCCTGTGCGCCGGCGCGAGGCACCCGCTCCCCGGAGGGTCACTTGGCCACCGTCCGTCACATCTGCTATACGTAGAGCTACCTCGCTCCGACCTGGGGCGAGGGAAGGGACATCCGGTATCCACCTTGAGATCCGGGCGTGACAAGGAAGAAAAGGAACCACATGAAGTCCTTCAGCTACACCGAGCTGGACAAGCTCGCCGGTGAGGTCCTGCCGGAGCGCGCCGTGCTGTCCACCCTTCTCGTCGGGGGCGGCGAGAACGAGAACGTCAACATCAACCACGGCGGCGGCAACGGCGGCACGACCGCCATCGTGAACGCCTGCCAGAGCCAGCAGACCCGTCCCGACAGCGGCCTGCTGCAGCTCGTCGGCCTGCACGCGCAGACCGACGCCAGCTCGCAGTCCTGCGTGCCGGGCGCCGCGATCTCCGGCCACTGAGCCGAGCGCGTGTAACCGCGGGCTTCTGCCCGCACTCGGAAGGGCTGGCGGCTTCCGCCAGCCCTTCCCCCTTCCCACAGCGATGCGAAAGCGATTCCATGAGCTCTTCCAACCCTCAGCGGCTCACCTACGCGGTACTGGACCGGTTGACCGCCGAGGTCCTGCCGCGACGGCTCGCGCTGTCCGCCGGGACCGGCGGCGGCCACCACGGCGGCGACACCGAGGTCTTCTACGCCTGCCAGGCCACCCAGTCCGCCGGCACGTCCGGCCTGCTCGGCACCGGTCTGCTCGCCGAGGCTCCGACCTCCACGGTGTCCTGCATCCCCGCCGTCGTGGTGCACGACAACCGATGAGCGCGCCCGCCGCCCTCGCCCTGCCCGCCCTGGTGGACGGCGCCGAACTCGTCGGCGAGTTCAAGAACTCCGGATACCGGGAGCCGCCGCAGCTGGTCCGGCTGCCGAACCGGCAGCTCGTCCGGCTGCCTCCGCTGCTGTTCCTGGTCGCCAAGGCGCTGCACGAGCACCGCCACCTGGCGGGCGAGGGCGACGTGGCCGCCTCTCTCGCCACGGTGGCCGACTCGGTCAGCCGGGAGGCGGGCGCACGGCTGTCCGCCGAGCAGATCGTCTACCTGGTGGACCGCAAGCTCGCCCCGCTCGGCGTCACCACCTTCAGCGACGGCACCGCGCCGCGGAGCGTGCGGTCCGACCCGTTCCTGGCGCTCAAGTTCAAGATCGCCGTGTTCCCCGAGTCGGTGACCTGGGTCATCGGAGGCCTGTTCGCCTGGCTGTTCCGCCCCTGGGTGATGGCCCCGGTGCTCGCCGCGTTCGTTGCGGGCGAGTACTGGATGCTCACATCCAAATCGATCGCCGACGCCATGTCGACGGCGATCCTCAAGCCGGTCAGCATCCTGCTGGTGATCGCGCTCGGGATCGCCTCGTGCGCGTTCCACGAGGTCGGGCACGCCTCGGCCTGCCGGTACGGCGGCGTCCGCCCGGGCGTCATGGGCTGCGGCATCTACCTGGTGTGGCCCGCGTTCTACACCGACATCACGGAGTCGTACCGGCTCGGCCGCGGGGGTCGGCTCCGCACCGACCTCGCCGGCGTCTACTTCAACGCCATCTTCGTCATCGGGCTGACCCTGCTGTACGCGCAGACGGGATTCGCGCCGCTGCTCGTCGCCATCGTCTACGTCAACCTGGAGATCGTGCAGCAGCTGCTGCCGACGCTCCGGTTCGACGGGTACTACATCATGTCGGACCTCATCGGCATCCCCGACCTGTTCCGGTACATCGGGCCGATCCTGCGCCGGACGCTCCTGCGGCGCCCCGCCGACGCCCGGCTCGAAGACCTCAAGCGCTGGCCCCAGATCTTCGTCACGGTCTGGGTGCTGACGGTGATCCCCATGCTGGCGTTCCAGATCGTGCTGATCATCACCCAGGTCCCCCGGCTGGTGGCCCAGGACTGGGGCATGATGCGCCGGCTCGCGCACGCCGCCGCCGACGGCGCGGACCCCCTCACGCTGCTCACCTCCGGGCTCCAGATCGTCCTGCTCGTCCTGCCGCTGGTCGGTGTGGCGTTCATCCTGTACAGCCTGGTCCGCGGGGTGGTGCGGTGGGCCGTCCGGTACGTGAACGCACCCGTCGCCGAGGCGGCCTCCGGGACCTGACAGACCCCTCTCGCCAACGCGCCGGGTGCCGCCAGGGGGGCACCCGGCGCGTTCTTTTCCCGTTCCGGGGAAAAGCATTTTATAAGCTTTTCCGGTCGCGCTTCGGACCGTGAGGGCCCGGGAATCCCCGGGGACGGGGAGAGAAACTCCACGCAAAGGATCTCTTCCTTTCCCAAGGCCGGCCCCTCCTCGCCGCCGGTGTCTCCGGAAGGCCCCGCGTTGCTCCGTCGCCCTGCCCCCGCCGCGTGGCTGGGGGCCTTCGCGCTCCTCCTGCCCCTCGCGCTCGCGGACCGGTCCGCGGCGGCCGCCCCGCCCCGCGCCGAGGTCGTCGCCGAGACGGCCGTCGCGCCCCGCACCCTGGACCTGACCATCGCCTCTCCCGCCATGGAGGGCCGCCAGAAGGTGCGGCTCCTGCTCCCGCCGGGCTGGTCGCGGGACGCGGGGCGCACCTGGCCCGCGCTGTGGCTGCTGCACGGCGGCGTCGACGACCACACCGCCTGGACGCGCGACACCGACGTCGCGGAACTCACCGCCGGCGCCGGGATCATCGTCGTCATGCCGAACGGCGGCCGCTGCGGCAATTACTCCGACTGGTGGAATTACGGGAAGGGCGGCCCGCCGCGCTGGGAGACGTTCCACATGACCGAGCTGCGCGGCATCCTCGAACGCGACTACCGCGCGGGGACGCGACGCGTGATCGCCGGGAATTCCATGGGCGGCCTCGGCGCCCTGCTGTACGCGGCGCGGTTCCCCGGCGCGTTCGCGGCCGCGGCGGCGTTCAGCGGCTACCTCGACACCCTGTACGGCCACGAGCCGGGCGACGACTCGACCGGCTGGGGACCGTCCCTGGCCTGCCCCGGCACCGACTGGCGGCGGGTGTGGGGCGACCCCGACGGCCAGGCCGGGATCTGGCACGCCCACAACCCGGCCGACCTCGCGGGGCGGCTGCGCGGCGTCCGGCTCTGGGTGGCGAGCGGCAACGGGAGGGCCGGGTCGCTCGGCGGGCTGCCGTTCACCGACCCGGTGGAGGCCGGCGCGAACGACCACGCGCGCGCGTTCGTCGACCGGCTGCGGGCACTCGGCGTCCCGGTGACCGCCCGCTTCTTCGACGGCCAGCACGACTGGCCGTACTGGCAGCGCGACCTGCACGAGGCGTACCCGATGCTCCTGGACGCCCTGGGCCTCGGCCCCTGCCCCGGGCTCAGTCGTTCTTGAGCCGCTCCGCGGGGTCTTCCAGGCCGAGGGGCCCGTGCCATTCGAGCAGCAGGACGGTGGCGTCGTCGTCCAGGCGCCCCGCGTGGTGCTCCAGGATGCTGTGGACGAGGCGCCGCAGCGTCTCGGGGACCGACAGCCCGTCGGCCTCGCGCCGGATGATGAAGTCGACGAACCGGTCCAGCCCGAACTCCTGCTTGCTGGGGTCGCGCGCCTCCACGATCCCGTCGCTGTAGAACAGGATCCGGTCACCCGGTTCCAGCTGCTCGCCGCACAGCTTCGGCTGCACGCCGAGGCCGGTGCCGAGCGGGGTGCCGGGCGGGCATTCAAGCGTGGTGACCCACCGCGACCCGCGGATGACGACCGGCGGGGGGTGCCCGTTCGAGACCCAGGACAGCTGCCCCGAGGGCAGGTCGAGCTCGGCCAGCACCCCCGTGACAAAGCGCCCGCTCGGATCCCGTTCCAGGAGCGCCGCCTCGACCGCCTGCGCCGTCTCGACGAGCCCGGCGCCCTGGATGCGGGCGTTGCGGCAGGCCGCGACGGCGAGGTTGGAGGTGAGCCCGGCGGCGGTGTCGTGCCCCATGGCGTCGAAGATCGTGAGATGGACGGTGTCGCCCGCGAGCGCGTAGTCGAAGGTGTCGCCGCCCAGCATGTAGGCCGGCTCCAGCGCGGCGCCGATGACCACTTGGTCGTTGGCGAAGGTCATCGGGGGCAGCAGCCGCCACTGCATCTCCGCCGACACGGTCATGTCCCTGGTCCGCACGAGCCGGGAGAAGGAGTCGCTGTACGGGCCCTTGCTGACGATGATCAACGCGACCAGGCCGGCCAGGGACTCGGCCTCCTGGTAGGCCCGGGCGTCGTCGCGGCGGACGGTCACGCGCAGCACGCCGATCCGCTCGGCCCCGTCGAGGATCGGCACCCAGTACTGGCAGTTCCCGCCGTCGAGGACCTGCCCGGCCGTGGGTTCCATCGTCTGGAAGGCCCGGCCCGCGACCGTCCCGTCGATTCTCAGTTCCGGGGTCTCGGCTCCGGGGTTCCGCCCGGCGTCCGGGCCCTCGCCCGTCAGCAGCCGCAGCACCGTCTGCTGGAGGTCGACGACGTAGATGATCGCGTCATGCAGGCCGCGGGCGCCGGCGTGCCGGGCCACCGCGCCCGGCAACTGCTCCATCGACATCAGATGGCTGGCCGCCAGCAGCTCTCTCAGCATCGGTTCGCCGCCCTGCCTGCTCGGGTTCTCGGGGGTCGTGCACTCCACCGTCCCGCGGGCGGACCACCTCTCACCAGGACCGCATTCCCCCCTTTTCGCAGGACACTACCCTCCCGCGGCATGTCCATGTGGCATCCGGTCCGAGGCGGGCCAGACGTAGGGCAGGTCGTCGGGCACGCCGGGGAACAGGGGGCGGTAGAAGCCGGGGTCCTTGCGGACGAGCGCCGACCGGTGGCTGAGGTGGAAGGCGCGGTCGCCGAGCCAGGGCGGCAGCTCCCCCGCCGCGGCGAGCCGCTCCTGCGCGCGCGGGCCCCGGACGCCCCGCACGTCGGCGAGCTCGGCCGTCAGCGTCGCCGCGCAGGTGTCGCCGTGGCCGAGCCCGCACCAGCGCCCGCAGATCTCCAGGCCGTACCGGACGAGCGCCTCCTCGTACCCCGTCCACATGAGCGCCGCCGGGTGGCGCCGCCAGCCGTAGCCGGGCACGGTGAGCGCCCGCAGGACCTGGACGGTCTCGACACGCTGCTTGCCGAGCCGCCGCCGGTCGAGGACGCCGGCCGTGGCCGCGAAGTCCGCGTACGGCAGAAAGGTCTGCACACCGCCCCCCGGATATGCCCCGTCCGGCATACCTACCCGGCGGTACACGGCGGACGCGTCGCGCCCGAGGTCAGGTCCGGGACGGGGAGGGACCGGAGGGCAGCAGCGCGGCGATCTCGGGCTTCAGCAGGCCGCGGACGTTCGCGTAGGAGGTGCCGAAGTTCAGGTTGCCGCAGCCGTCGCTGCCTCCCGCCAGGAAGGAGAGCTCGAATCCGGAGGGGGTGAAGAACGGGAACAGGAACGGCACCTGGCCGAGCGTCGCCGGCCGGTCCCTGCGCGGGGAGAAGTCGGCGAGCTCGAACGGACCGTCGGGGCCGCAGTCCTGCCACCGGCGCTCGTTCGGAGCCGGCTTCTGCGGGACCAGGGAGTTGAGCCGGCGCACGCCGTCCGCGGTCAGGGTCGAGGGCTGGAAGACGTCGGCCGCGGTCAGCTTGCGCCCGGTGCGCAGGTCGACGGTGACGACCTCGCCGCCCGGGGAGCCGTCCGCCTGCTGGCAGTTGTCCGACAGCATGAAGTAGCGGACCGACACCAGGCGGGGACCGCGCAGCCCGAGCCTCGTCTCGGTGCCGAGCTTCACGGGCTTGCCCTTGCAGTCGACCTGGGAGGCGAGCCGTCTCGCGGAGGCGACGAGCCGGTCCACCGGCCCGCGGAGTTCGGCGTTGACGCGGCGCTCCAGGGCGGGGTCCTTCAGTCCGGTGACCTTCGGGTACCGCGCGTTCTGGACCACGATCGCCGGGCCGGTGAGCTTGCGGTTGTCGGCGACGAGGGTGACGACGGGGGCGGGTGCGGCGGCGGGCGGCTGGGGTTTCTGGTCCTGCACCGCGTAGACGACGCCGCCCGCCGTCCCCGCGACCACGGCGGCGCCCGCGGCCGCCAACGACAGGCCGACGCCCGCGAGGAGCCCCAGGTTGTAGGCGACCCCGCCGTGCAGCCCGAGGGTGTAGTAGGTGAAGCCGGTGCACAGCACCTGGATC